>NZ_JAGT01000001.1:1595000-1895000 GCF_000526795.1 Ruminococcus flavefaciens AE3010 | reverse complement strand
CCTGTAACTGTATTCGATACGTTTATACTGCGAAACGGCGGCAACGACGCACAGCTCACACGTTTCAGCGATAAGCTGGCTCAGTCACTGGTCTCCGACCGTCAGTTCCTCACCCAGGGCATGGAGCCCTGCATAGTTTTCATAGACGGCGAGTACTGGGGGCATTATGAGATAACGGAAAAACTGGACGATGATTTTATAAGCTCACATTACGGCGTCCCCGCAAGGGATATATGCATTATCAAAAAAGAGCAGCTTTATGACGGCAATGAGGAGACCTTTGCGGAATGGGAAGAGCTCCGTGAATGGATAAAAAATACTGATTTTTCATCAGATTGGGCTTATGAAAAGCTTTGCGATAGGATCGATATGCAGGGCTTTATGGACTATATAAGTGCTGAGATATACATAAATAATGCCAACTGGGGCAGAAGCAACATGGCAATGTGGAAGTCTGAAATTGTTGACGAAACCAATCCCTACGCTGACGGCAAATGGCGCTTTGTGATGTTCGATACAGAGTACAGCTCGGGCATCTACGGCGAGGCTCAGCCCTCCGAGGACAGCTTTGAGAAGCTCATGGAAAGCGACTGCTTCCTTGCCGACCTCTTTAACGGAGCCATGGAAAACGCTGGATTCAGGCAGCAGTTTTCGGATACCTTTACGGAAATTGCCGATAAGAACTTCGGAAGCGACCGTGTTAAGGCAGAGATCGACAGGCTGTCGGAGCAGTACCATGATATAACCATTGCGGCCTATGACCGCTTCTGGAGCGGACTTACAGGCGGCTACGGCGCTGAGGCTAACTACAACAGCGCAGTTGATTCGCTGAGAAGCTTTTACAATAAGAGGTATGATTACATAACCAATCATCTGAAAAAATATATCTCATAAAGCAACAAGGGCGTGATTTTTTATCACGCCCTTGTGTTGTATTCGGTTATTCAGCAGCTTCAAATGAAGTTATCTTGTGTAGGAGATACTCCTGAATACGGAGTGCGTCACCTGAGGTCACGCCCTTGCTGCTTGTGTCTACGTCAGCATTTGCAAGTCCCTTTTCTGTTATTGACTTGGGGTCTGTGCCGCCGAGAGCATACTTGTCAGGGTTGGCAAGTGACTGCATTATCAGTACAACGTCCGACATATCTATCTGTCCGTCGCAGTTTGCGTCGCCGAGCTTGTCAGCCTTTGGCGCAGGTGCAGTAGTGGTCGTTGTAGTTGTGGTGGTAGTTGTTGTCGTAGTCGTTGTTGTTGTGGCAATGGTGGTTGTTGCTATTGGGAGGGGCTCCTGCTCAAGAGTACGGATAATGATGTAGTTGATGTTGATAGCCTTGTCAGCAGAGCGCATATTTACTGTGAGCTTGCCGTTCTTGACAGTGACCTCGCCCTTGGATACTGTTGAACCGTTGGTTGCACAGTTCTCAGCGATTATCTTCTGGTCGTCCGTGCCATAGTTTGCGTAAACTGTGGGAGATGTTGAGCAGCTCCACGGGTCGCTGAAGCACATCTCCACGGAGTACTTTCCGTTGGGGAGAGTAAAGCCGTAGTCCAGATGACGGTCGATGTTGTTTTCGTACTGGTTCTTTGTGTAGCGGAATGATGCGGTCTTGTCTCTGCCGTCGCCAGTGTTGCGCTCGTCGCACCATGTATTGGCAGTATAGATGCCTGCGCTGTTCTTGCTGCCGTCGTACTGGTCGGTGGCGTCGTCGATAAGTCCCCACTCAGCGCCTGTTACTTCGTCGGGACCGTAAAGCTGCTCGGTAACGCTGTTGTAGTAGCCAAGCTTGTCCTTGCCCGAGAGTGTGTAGGTGTTGTGGTCGCCGCAGTCCACGAAGTAGGCAATGCTGCTGTCGTATTCGTAGAGGGGCTTAACGGCTGTCATGTATATGAAGTCGCATACCTTTGCGGACTCCTTATCGTCGTTGGAGGAGAATGTAACTGTGAGAACGTCATAGTCTGTGCCGTCGGCAGTTATTGCCTTGACGTTTTTGTCGATGACCTCCTGCGGAACGATGAGCTTTACGTCGTAAACGTCGCTGCTGCCCTTATAATCGAGAGTTCCTGCATAGAGCACTGTATCGCCCACAACTATCCTTATGGACTTGCCGTTGTCAGCCTTGCGGAACTTAACGGTAAGCATAGTGTAGGGAGCTTCCTTGTCGATAGCCATGCGGTAGCTGAACGAACCGCCGCTCTTAGCGTAGCGGTAGGTGCTGTCGTCGGTGATGCCCTGAGTGTTAGTCTCCTGCATATCGTGGAGGTTGTCGTTCTCATACTGTCCGTAGCCGGGCTGTACCGTATCGGTAACAGTGGACTTTGAACGTGCAGGACGGTCAACAGCGGTGCTGCTGCTCTGGAAGTTCCAGTAGATGCCGTAGCGCTGCTGGTACTGCTGATAATGAGGTGAGAATGTAAGGTCGTGGTCAGTGCCTGTGAGCTTGAAGTTCAGGGAGCTGCCGTCTCTTACAAGGTGTTCGTTGATGTCTGTCATAAAGGTATTGACAGTTGTGCTGTTGTCGGAGATACGGATATTCTCTGAGGGAGTCACCTTATCCTTGGGGATAGTTACCCACATACCTGTTGAGCCTGTAGCCATGTTCTGCTTGCCCAGCTCTGCGCTGAGTACCACAGGACCGTACTTGAAGCCGTATACCGTGTTCTTGTCTGGGAGTGAGTAAGCCTTGACCTCCTCGGGTATAGTCAGCTCGATAACGTCGCCGCTCTTGAAGTCGCCTGTTACCTGAGCATAGCCGTCAACTGTCTTGTAGGAGTACTTTTCGCCGTCAACCTTGACAGTCATATTGCCTGCCTTCCAGTCAGGGATACGGAAGCGGAAGTCAACTGCGCCGCTGCCGTCGATAGTGAAGGACGTTGTATCGCTGTTGGGGATATTGCTCTTCTGGGTTATCTTCATATTCTTGTCAGCCCAGTTGAGTATAGAGCTCTGATACATATTTACATAGAGAGTATCGTCGCCGTGCATATAGATAGTGTCGCCCAGCTTGCTGAAGTTTTCCATACCGCTTCCTGTACAGCACCAGAAGTGGTCAAAGCGTGAGCTGTATACCTTGAAGTAGCCTGTAGCCATAGGCTGGAAGTAGGTAGTCATACCTGTTTCTGGATTCTGTGATGAGAGAATCGAGTTATAGTAGGTGTTCTCATAGAAATCCATATATTTGCTGTCGCCTGTTATCTTGAACAGCTCGCGGCTGAGCTTGAGCATATTGTATGAGTTACAGGTCTCGCAGTTGCAGTTTGTACGCTCCTTGTCAAGAATATCGTCCATGCCGAAGTGCTCCCACTCACTGTTTCCGCCTGTGATATAGGTGTGGTGGTTTACTACCATATCCCAGAAAGCTTCTGCGTACTGAAGCTGGCGTGTAGCGTCAACCTTTTCGCCGTTTATGGTCTTGCCGTGAGCTACGGTATAGCGCTTTAGAGCTCCGAGGAACTTAGGGATAGTGGTGTTGGCGTGTTTGCCGTTGAGCACGTTAGCTCCGCCCTTTAGGATCTGCTCATGGAGATTTGTGTCATCGAAATAATGAGCTGCAACAGCGTGATTGTCCTTGCCTGTTATGCGGTACAGCTCGTACATACAGTCGTTCATTCCGCCGTACTCGATAGAGAGTACAGTGCGGTGCTTCTGGTCGTTCCATGTTTTACAGCGGTTGTATACCCAGTCGCCCAGGTCAGAGCCTAAGTCCTTTGCGGTAGCATAGCCTGTTGCGTCGTAGATATCGACTATACCTGCGATGAGCTTGTGCATGGTGTACCATGGCACCCAGGCTTCGCTGATGATGTTGGACTTGCCTGCTTCAACGTTGTCAAACTGTACCTCAACGCCTGTGCCGTTGGGGTGGGAGGCAGCCCAGATAAGACCCGGTTTGCCCTTTGAGCTCTTCTGGCACTGTCTGAGACCGTCGATAAGGGTGGTCATTCTCTTGTACAGAGCCGAGCGCTGTTCCTCGGTAATGGAAGGATTCTGATATGCCTGCGCGATGGCAGTCATATAGTGACCTACCGAGTGACCTGCAATGTTGGTGTTTTCCCAGCCGCCGTAGCGCTTTGCGCCGTTGGTGTTGAGACCTGCGTTTTCGCGGAAGCCTGCGAGGAGCCTGTTGGTGTCGAATGCAAGGAGATAATCAAGCTCCTTGTTGAAAGCGTTGACGCTGTATGCGTCAGTCATGGTCACGTCTGAGATGCTGAAATTGCGGATGTTTGCGTCCTCAGCCGCCGAGATGCTTGGTATTGGCAAGTTGGTGAAAGAACACATCATAGCGGCAGCAATTCCAAATGAAGTCAGACGAGAGGGAAGTTTTGATAACATAAGAAATTCCTCCTTTAAATTTTAATATCCACCAATATTGTAACTCATATTTTCCTGCGAGACAACCCACAAAATTACAGAAAAGGTTGAAAATATTTTGTTTGAATTCATGATTTATTCGTAAGTATATATAATCTGCATGATATGTTGTATTGTAAATGTGTAAATCAATAAAAGCTCCCTGACAAATAAGTGTCAGGGAGCTTTGCTCAATATGTTAGTTTTGCGCGGACAGTTATCCTGCTTCTGCCGCTGAGGGTACAGGTAAAAAGTGTCATGTCCCACGGGTCATCGTCCTTGCCCAGCATGGCATCAACATCATCGCCGCGGATCTCTTCGATGCTTATAATGTTATAGTGGAAAGCTCTTCCGCTGCAGTCGGTAAAGACTATTTCAGCTCCGTCGGAAAGGCTGCCCAGCCGTCCGAAATGGCTGCTGAAGTTATGGGCTGCTATGATAAGGTCGCCGCTTTCGGTGCAGCCGCTGTACCTGCATGGAGCAGTATTCAGTGCGCCGTAGCTGAAATCGTTTATCACGGGCAGCTCCAGTCCAAGCTCCGATATGGTAAGATAGCCGCAGTAGCCCGTATCGCCAATGCTGACGGTGGGCATTTCCGCAGGAGCAGGCTCCTCGTACTGAACGAAGAGGTCGTCCTCCGTGTCGTCGGTATTGGGCTGTGCGGTGGACTCTGTGACCTTTTCAATTGCTGTTCTCAGCTCGGTAAGAGCGGACTGTGAGCGCTTAGCCGCCGTTCTGCTCTCATTGATATTGAAAACACACAGACAAAGGGCGATAAATATCAGGGAAGCACCTGTGATGATACATGATCGGCGGAATTTAGCTCTCATCGTTTTTATTCTTCTTTCCCGAAAGCAAGCCTATGCATATCAGCGTCATGCCGCCAAGTGCAAGGGGCAGCACAGGCCACCAGAGCTGTCCCGTTTGTGGAAGTGACGAGCCTGATGCTGTAGTAACTGTGGCAGTTGCAGTAGTCGCGGCCGATGTGGAGGAGGTACTGCCTGACGTCACAGTGACAGGTGCAGTGGTCGTCGTTGCTGTCTGGCTTCCGCCCTCGATAAGCATTTCGGGAGCATAGGAGTTCTTTATAAGGAACTGCTTGGAGTTATAATCCACAAGAACTGCGTATTTTACAGGGATATTGCGCTCCAGCACGCGCCATTCCGAATCGAGCTCGAGAGTGTTCCAGCGGTGCTGCCAGTTTGAGGACTCGTCGAGAACTACCGTATCATAAAGCTCTCCGTCCTTGAACAGGTCTACCGTTACGTTTACTGGGCGTGCCTCATAGGAGTCGTCGTTGTCCACCCATACCTTTTTTACGGTATAGCTGCCCACTGAGCCTTCAAGGGTAATGGTGCTGTATATCTTGGGGAAGGCTTTCTCAGCCGAGCCGTCCTCCTTTATCTCGAACAGCAGGGGAGTTGCCATGTATGACGTTTCGCCTTTTTTTACTTTTTTGGCTACAGCAAGATAGAGTCCGCTGTCAAGACCGCTGAATACGACTGTTCCGTCAGAGTTGGTCAGTCCCGTTGAATGAGCTTCTATGCTGTCGCCTATGATGAAGCTCTCCAGAGCCTGAGCGATACCGCGGACGGTATCTGTATCAAGGTCGTTCATATCAACGGGGTATCCAGCAAATTTTCCTGTGAGTACGAATCTGCCGTCACGGCGTTCACCGACCTTGTATATCTTCCAGTACATAGATGAGACCTTTACGCTGTCCTGTGCACATACAAGAGTGACAGAGGAATTTGTCTCTGCTGCGCGGCTGTCAGGCATGACAGAAGCCAGAAGCATGAATATGCAAAGCAGACTCAGCAGCACTGAAAATATTCTGTTTTTCTTTTCTGACATCTTATCACCCTGCTAACTGTTCGGTATAGATCATTTCTTTGTCTTTTTCCTTTGACGCTTATCGCTGATGAATATCAGCGTGAATGTTATAATGAGCAGCGGTATGGCTGCGATAGGAGCTACTATCAGCGGATCGATCCTGAATGCTTCGTTCTTAACGAATACTCCCACCTTTTTCTCCTCGATGTTTTCTATGCGAACTCCTCTGACGAGAAGCCTGTGGGAATTGATGCCGTATGGAGTACAGGTCAGGAGAGTGCAGTAGTCCTTGCCGTCAACAATGCGGAGATCGTCATACTCCTCGGGGAGAACTACCTTTATCCGGTCTATCTGATAGGTAAAGCACCTGTTGAGTATAGTCACAGTGAATACATCACCGATCTCAAGCTCGTCCAGATCTGTGAAGAGCTTTGCGCTGGGAAGTCCTCTGTGTCCGGAGAGTACACTGTGAGTGGAGCTTCCGCCGACGGGGAGGCTCGTTCCCGACAGGTGTCCTGCGCCGATCTGAAGAACTTCCTTTCCGACTCCGTGGTATATGGGAAGCTCCACATTGATCTTGTCGATGTCGATATAGCCCATGATACCTGTTCCCGTAATATCGAGAGTATCCTCGTACCCGCTAACCAGAGAGGGATCGAAGAACGCAGAGGGATTGGCGTTAAGTCTTTTGTTGTAATCCTCAGCCTTTGCGAAGACAGCCTCAAGCTCTTCCTCCGAGGAATCGCTGAGCTTCTCGTTGTATGCGGATATTACACGGGAAGCGTGCTTGGAGTTGATATATTCGCTGATTGCTGGATATAGCAGCACGGACAATCCGACGATAAACATTATGAAAATTGCAATGCTGAAAAAATGTTTTTTCATCGGCTCCTCCCTGCCGCAATATCTGCGGCGGAGGGACAAGCCTTACCGCCGCAATACTGCAAATTTAGGAAATTACTTTTCCTTGATATTCATTCTCTTCTTTACGATAAGAAGTACCAGTGCGCCTGCTACAAGCAGTCCACCGACGATGTAGAATACTGTTGTACCCATGCCGCCTGTGCCCGGAAGGATTACGCCCTGACTATTGACAACGTCACCTGTTAATGAACCTGCTGTATCATCAGCTGTAAGTGAAAGATTTGTTACTGAAACATCATCTAAATCACCGTCAGCAGTAGGTGTTATATCAAACTCAATATCATCTATTGAGTTATATCCTGGAGGTGTTGCAGTCTCCACAAGCTTGTAGTGACCATCGTCAATACCGCTGAATGTGAATACTGAATTAACTACTGAGCCAGAAGCTGTTTTTGCTTTAGTAGGTTTATCCGTACCGGAATTTAATGCTGTAACATTTGTCCATGTACCGTTATATGTTGTTCCGCCTGATGTATATGAATCTGTTCCTGTTGTATCAACCACAAACTTGTAAAGTTCAAAATCTGCACCAGTAAGTGCATTGGTTCCATCTGTTTTATTAAGAACTACCTTGTATGTATAAACTTTGTTTTCTTTGGGAGGTGTATTACCGGTTGGCGGATTATCAGGCTGTGGTCCAGTGCCGTCATCATACCAGTTCGGATCGTTAGCAAATGTTACATTGTACTTGTTGGGGTTACCTGCACTGCCGACAACAGCATTTGAATTAAGCTTTGCAGTATATTCGATCTTTATTACATCACCTGCACCAAGAGTAGCTAAATTAGTGCCAGCAGTAGCAGATGCCTGTGTAGCTTTCAAGTCGGCAATTGTATAAGTATATCTTTTTCCACCATTGTATGCATCTGATGATGATATATCCGTTGATGTGAAAGAAGCACCGAGTGCGGTACCGTCATCATACGTAATGGTACCCCCTGAGTTTTTTCCATAGTATATCTTAGCGTCACCATTATATGTAAGACCTGCGCACATATCATCGGTGAATGTTATCGGATACTTGGAATACTCAGCATACTTTGTTGGAAGAGTAAATGTCAGTACATAGGGAACATCATCGCCGATGTCATAGTCAGCGGTAGTCTGGTTTCCCACCGTCGCGCCTGTGGAGTCGTTTTTGTCAGTCACTTTCTTTTCTGATGTAACGGTTTCATCCTTTGCAGCAACTGTAACATCAGAAACAACCTCGAGTATAAAATCAGAATATGTTCCTCCATTTGGCATTGATGTAGTTGTATCCTTGATAAGATAGTAACCTGCATTAGCTGCACCAATACTGATAGATCCTGTTCCGCTTACCCCGGCTGTTGTATTGAGATTTGCAGCTGCAAGCTTTGCAAAAGCCTTTATTTTAGATGCATCTGTAGTATCATTCCACCCATCAATTATACTTGCAACTTGTGCAGCTGTTGTTTTTCCTGTAAAAGGATTTGTAGCGCCAAAATCTGATGAACCTTGAAGAGCAGTCAGAAATGCAGCACCGTTTATGTTTGCACCCCATGTAACATTTGAAAGTGTTTTTGTACCGCCTGATTCATGAAGATCACCATCGAATATCTGATATGCAGTGTATGTATGATTTTCAGTTGAGGACATAGTGATCGTATAATCCGCAAAAGCGGGCATAGCCATTGAACCTGCTGAAACAGCAAGTACGGAAGTCATTAATATCGCTGATAAGCTTTTAAAATTTTTTCTCATAATATCACCTTTCATAATTAAATTTTGTTTGGTTTCTGCGTAAGGAGAGATCATTTATCCTCCTTTCTTTTTCGCTGCAAAAGTGCCGCGAAAGAGAGTATGATAATGGCTGAGCCTGTTATCATATATGGAACTACACCGCCGCCGCCTGTTGAGGGGAGGGTGTAGGTCTGATAGTTTGTAAATTTCGGTACTCCATCTGGATATTCTATTTCTGCTAAAAGAATCGGAATATCATTAATCTGTTTTTCAGTAACATTTACGATTATCCGATACTCTTTGCTATCATATAATGTTTCTGTATCATTTGAATTATTGACTTCATGTGCAATGTATTCAAATCGACCAGGAGAAGAATATGTGTGATTAAACAGTTCAATATTACCATCTGCTTTATTTTTTGATGTCCAGATAACATTTCCATTATTACTGTCAATGAGTTCATATTGAAATTCATTTTCTTGCATAGTTCTTCCTATAAGTTCTTTTTGGGCATTCAGCTGAACAAGAGCACCTGTTGAGCGTGTCGTAAAGTCCAAACCTGTGTGATTCGGACATTTATTAAATGCATCTATCATGTCTTGTTCACCTAAGTCGTATTGAACACTGTCAATAGTTATAGTTGAGTCCGACCAAGACTCAGAAGTCCAATCAGTATCCACGATCCAATTGTTACTTTCATCCAGATGTTCAACCAAAATTTTTTTGCTATTCGGAGTTAAATCAAGCTTAACATCAAATACAACATGAGAAACTTTGCTGTAATCAAAAGTTTTATCCCAGTGTCCAGAAAAGCTTGGCTCTGATGTCCATTCATATTGTGTAGAACCTGCTACGCCTATGTTGGTATAGTCATTGTTTGCACTACTATAATTCTGTATAACTTGATCTGATTTATCATATATGAAACAATCATTTACACCACTGATTATAGCATCATACTCCCAAAGCGTAGTTGTTTTTATTCCTGTAGAAGCGTCCGTTTCAACCTCGGTAATGGTATACTTACCTCCGTCTGAAATCTCTATATCTGAATGTGTCATATCTTTAAAATTACTGTCAACAACATAGATATAAAAATCACGTAGTGTCGAATCATTATCTTTAAGAGTAACACGATACAAACCACTTGATTTCGCCTCGATATTTACAGCGCCATCACCTGTTTTTGTTATAATAAAATCATCATCTGTTACCTCTGCTGCGCTGCTTGAAACATTACCAAGTATTACCTTAAAAGAATCATTTTCAGTTGTACCGACAATAGGAAGCTTCACAGCTTTATATTCCATAGTAGATGTTGGTGAATCTTTTACATAAAAAATTGCAGATTGTCCGACAGAAAGTAGATAAGGATATAATTTTGTTTTTCCGTCGTAGGTCGAAATTTGATTATAAACATATCCATCATCTGAATGCGGAAAACCGAATAACTCAAGAAATTCATTTACTTTATCAATATCACGATCATCAAGAGCAGTTTTTACATAAATATCTTTAAGCTTATTTGAATAATTAACATCCGATGGAAGAACCTCGATCCAGAAACTTCTATAATTATTATTACCATCAACATCCAGCACAATATCTTGTACGCCCGGGGACTGACCAGTTACAGTCATTACCGTACGATTTACGCCATCTGTATCATAGGATAACGTACGAGATGTACTCCCGTCTTGCCTTAAAACGATATTACCAGGCATATATAGCCACGCATTAACACTTGAATAACCTGCAAGTGTTAAAGTTTCTCCAACATTGATGTGATAAGGGGTACTTTGCGAATTAGTAACATACGTGGCACCATCTTTGGTATAAAGCTGATCTTTATCAATTTCTTCATTCCAGCGAACAACGTAAATATCCCTTTCTGAAGGAACTTGAACAGAAACGTATAAATTTGCATAATTACCATTTCCAAGATCCAAGCTTACTTTTGTATTGCCAGGTTTGTTCGCCTTAAATCTTATTTCACGACGATAGTAGCCGTTAGAGTCAGCAGAAGCAGCATTATTAGCATCTCCCCAACGAGAGATGATTTCTGGATTCCAACCATATAAAAAACCTTGATCATAATTATCGCCAGGGGGAACGGTTGTATAGCCTACAACTGTAAACATTGAACCAAGCGTCACAACATAGGGATTATCCGAGGAGTTATTTACGTAATTATTGTTTCCATCTATAATAAGCCTATCCTTTTCAATTTCACCATTCGATGTAATAACATAAATCGAAAACCTCTCCGCGTCAAACTCCGCGCCGTTCTCGGATACCTCGGCGTTTTCGATTATTTCCGTACCGCCGCTGTCGGAAATGTGAATAAGATTGAACTCATCGCCGCTGAGTTTCTGCTCTTCGGGGAGAGTTATCTCCACATGGACCGCAGAGCTGTCCGTTGGTTCAAGCTCGACGCCGTCGGGAGAGAGGAACGAGATATCAACGGCAACTGCCTCTATCTCATCTGTTCCTGTGCCGAGAGCATCGGCAGCTTTTCCCAGAGCCTCGTCACGGGGTATATCTGTCGCAAGCATTTCAGTGCCGTCGGGGAATACGCCCAATTCGGCAGAAGCTGCTACCTTTATTCCCGACTCGCTTTCCGCCGAGAACTCAATAAGGGATACATTTTCATTCTCAGGCGTTTCAACAGGCACATAGCCTATGATATGCTCATCATCGGGGGAGTGCCTGCATTCCGCTACAGCTCCGTCTACCTGTCCCTCTATAGTGATGAAGCAGGTCTCGGCAACATCGAAAATGATTCCCGAGCGGTCTGCCTTACCGTCAAGGTCGGTATCAAACAGCAGCACATCTCCGCGTTTTGGAGAGCCTCTGTTCAAAGGGGAGAGAACTCCTTTTTCATTCAGCTTCAGCGACCATGCCCAGCAGCCCGAGCTTAACGGTATATCTGCTTCATTTACGCCTGCATAATGCAGACAGAAACAGGTGAACATGTTGTTCCAGTCACCGTACGGATTTCCGAACCATGCGCCGTAACGGCTGTAATTCTTATGTGTACAGCCATCGTCGCCCAAGGTATAATTTTGTTCGTTTTCGGTATAGCCTAATTGAGAAGCTGCTATCAAAGCAGCGTTTTCCGCGAGCGTGTCGGTCAGCTCGGGAAGTGTGGATTCCCATATCTCATTGGTTTCGCACAGAGAACCGCTTGGAGCTGACAGCGCAGCTGCCGTATCGGTCCCGTTTAAGGAAGGCGTTTCATCTGTCATAGCAGTGCCTATACCGCGCAGCTGCCAGAAAACGCCTGTTGAAACAAACACGGACATGGCAGTTATAAATGAAGCCAGCCGTCGTTTTTGTTTCTTTTCCATGCGAAGCTCGTGAAGATATTTCTTCAAGGAGTTATTCAAATGCACCCCCCCTTCTTAATTAAACTAAATATAAGTTTAGTCAGCGGACCATATCCTGAAAAGGTATCTGCCCACCATCTGATCGTAGTCTATACAGCCTACAGCTGAACTGCGGCTGTCCACCGAGGTCTCACGCTGATCGCCCATAACAAAGAGCTTGTCCTCGGGAACGGTATACGGAAGATCTATATCACATTCACCGAGGGACTTGTCTGTTACGTAGGGCTCGTCGAGAAGCTCTCCGTTAAGAAAAACATTTCCTTTTTCATCTATATTTATATTATCCCCCGGAAGTCCTATGACGCGTTTGAGCAGAAGCTTGTTCTGCCATGAGACGCAGCATAGTTCACCTGTAGAAAAATGCTTTGTTTTTACAAGTAGTATAATATCTCCGCTGTTAAGTGTGGGCTGCATGCTGTCTCCCGATACTTGTATGACGGGAAGAAAGAGCATTGATATCAATACTGCTGTGGCAGCTACCACAAGAAGTGCGGAAACGGTACTTTTCAGTATTCGTCGGAATTTAGCCTTGTTATCAAGCTTTACACGTTCTGCTGCGACTTGCTCAACAGGCGGAAGCTCCGAACTTTTTTCTTCGTCGGCATTCATCATTGTATAAACGAGGTCAACGAGCTCTCGTTTATTCAGATCGCCGAATTCTTTTTTTGACATTTTTTATACCGCCTTTGTCAAAAATGAATTACAATCTGTAATAATTATAACACAAGTTATATTTTATATCAAGAAATATCAAAAAAAATATAAACAAAATTTTATAGGTCGATTTGTAAGTTTTTACAGTGCAAAACGTCAGAATATACAATCAGCAGTTCCTTTTTCAGTGAGCTCTTTCATTATAATAGTGGAGAGCAGGAAAGCAGAGGGTCTGCCCTTGCTTTGGGATAAAAGAAATGCTATAATAGATAAAAAAGCACCGAGGTGGAAAAATGTCCAATATTCTTATAATAGATGACGATGAACATATCAGCGGGATGCTTTCGGAAGCCCTTACGGCAGAGGGCTATACCGTGTCTGCGGCGTATTCGGGGACGGAAGCTCTCATGCTCCTGTCAAAGGAAAAGCCCGATCTCATACTCCTTGATCTTATGCTCCCGGGGATAACTGGAGAAAAGCTCCTTCCGCAGATAAAGGATATCCCTGTTATAATAGTGAGCGCAAAGGCTGATATCACCGATAAAGTGGAGCTTCTCCTCGGCGGCGCGGCTGACTATATCACCAAGCCCTTTGATATGCAGGAGCTCCTTGCCCGTATCGCGGTCCAGCTCAGGAAGGGCAGCGCAAATGGCGGCAAGTCTTTGCTGAGCTTTGGTGAGATAGCTCTGGACACCGATACTCACACCGCAGAGGTGAATGGCGCTGAGATAAAGCTCACAAGAACGGAATATGCCATATTGAAGCTTCTCATGCAGAATCCCGAGCAGGTGGTGGCAAAGCTTACCATACTGGAGCGCATCAGCGATGATACCCCCGACTGCACCGAGGACTCTCTGAAAATACATATACATAACCTAAGACGAAAGCTGAAAGCCGTTATCGGCAGGGACTACATATCATCGGTGTGGGGCATAGGCTTTATGCTGACGGAAAAATCTTAACCGTATCTTAACTCTTTTCTTAACCGATTTCTTAACTATTATGTGATATACTGTTTTCAGAAACAAAAAGGAGGTCATTATATGGACTATGTTCTGAAAACGAATGGGCTTTGCAAGCAGTACAAGGACTTCAAAGCGCTGAACGGGATAACCATGAGTGTGCCAAAGGGCTCTATCTACGGATTTGTGGGCAGGAACGGCGCGGGCAAGACCACGCTGATACGCCTTGTCTGCGGTATGCAGTTCCCAACGGAGGGCGAGATCGAGATATACGGCGTGAAAAGCAGTGACGCGGAAATTGCCGACTCGCGGAAGCGTATCGGCGCAGTTGTGGAAACTCCGTCCCTGTTTCCCGAGATGACGGCGCAGGATAACCTGAAGTATCAGTACAGACTGCTTGGTATGCCCAGCTTTGACGGTATACCTGAGCTCCTGAAGCTGGTGGGACTTGAAAACACAGGCAGCAAAAGGGCTAAGGACTTCTCTCTCGGTATGCGCCAGAGACTGGGTATCGCAGTAGCCATGTGCGGCAACCCCGATTTCCTCATACTGGACGAGCCTATAAACGGTCTTGACCCACAGGGCATAATCGAGATGCGCGAGCTCATACTAAAGCTGAACAAGGAGAGGGGCATAACTGTTCTTATCTCGTCCCATATCCTTGACGAGCTTTCAAGGCTGGCAACCCATTACGGCTTTATCGACAAGGGCAGTATCGTCCGCGAGATGAGCGCTGAGGAGCTTGAAGCTGCCTGCCGCAAGTGTGTAAGGATAACCGTTACCGACACTTCCGCGGCGGTAAGGGCTCTTGATGAGATGGAGCTTGAATACAAGGTAATAAACGATGACAGGATAGACATTTACGCCAAGCCCAATATCACAAGGCTTGCGGCTGCTCTTGAAAAGGAGGGCAGCGAGATACTGAGCTGCACGGAGCATGATGAAAATCTTGAGGGCTTCTTTATTTCACTTGTAGGAGGCGGCAGCGATGAATAAACTTCTTAATGCAGATATATCGAGGATATTCAAGGCAAAGTCACTGTATTACGGAATGGCAGCCCTGTCTCTGCTTGCATTGCTGTTCGTATTCCTCAACAGGGAGGAGAATGTCTTCACGTCTATCCCCGAAAGCGGAGCACTTGTAATACTGCCGTTTTTCATAGGAGCTGTACTTGCTCTGAACATATCAACCGAATTCACAAGCGGAGCTATCCGCAACAAGCTCATTATCGGTCACAGCAGGCTTAATATACTGCTTTCGTGGTCGGTATGCTTTACTCTTGTGACAGTGCTGTTCTTTGCAGTATATGAGGGAGCGGCATTTGCTTCTGCTTTTCTGATGTCATACGACCTGTCAGCGCTGAAAGCAGGCATAGTCGCAGAGAACCTGCTGCTGGTGCTGGTGCTTGTATTCACGAATATGTTCCTGAGTCTGTTCATATGTGTTGTCATTGAGGACGTCCGCAGTGTGGCGGTAATGTTCATATTGCAGTTCTCCATGATGATGATCTCCACTCTTGGCAGCGAAGCTCTTGATGACAGCAAGGCTGCGGATATGATATTCCGCTTTTTCCCGCAGGGACAGCTGTCGGCGCTCAGTGTACTGACTGCTCCCGACAGACCGTGGCTGACTGTGCTGTGCGCGTTGTCCGCAGGAGCGGTAATGCTCATGCTTTCCATAGTATATTTCAGAAAACACGATATGAAATGAGGTAATCGATTTGATGTATGCGGTCTTTTTTGTAATGGCTTGTGCTATAATATTCCTTACGGTCAAGGTCTGCCTTATGAAAAAGTCCGCAAAGGAGATATCAGCGGAGCTGCACAGGATAATAAACGGAGACACCAACGGAATGATAGGCATCTCCAGCCGCGACAAGGATATGAGGTCGCTTGCTGACGATATCAATAAACGGCTGAAGGAGGTCCGTGACGAGCAGCTTCGTTATGAGCTGGGCAATACGGAGCTGAAAACTGCCATAACCAATATCTCTCACGACCTTCGGACTCCGCTGACGGCAATATGCGGCTATCTTGACATTATGCAGAAAAACAGCGCTCCCGAAAAGCAGGAGCGCTATCTTGCCATAATAAGGGAGCGTGCCGACATGATGAAGCAGCTCACAGAGGAGCTGTTCAGCTACTCGGTCATAGCCACAGGCGATACTGATATGGAGCGTGAGGAGGTCTTTGTGAATCAGCTCCTTGCGGAGAGTATCAGCAGCTTTTATCCTGCTCTAAAAAGCCGCGGCATTGAGCCGAGGATAGAACTGACCGAGCAGCGTATCCTTCGCAGCGTCAACAAAGCGTCACTGTCAAGGGTGTTCTCCAATCTGCTGAACAACGCTGTGAAGTACAGCGACGGCGATCTTCATATAACTCTGTCCGATTCGGGTATAATAACATTTGCAAACAGAGCTGAGGAGCTGTCCGCAATAGATGTGGAGCAGCTCTTTGACCGTTTCTATACCGTTGAAGCCGCTCACCATTCCACAGGTCTGGGACTGTCCATAGCGAGGACTCTGGTGGAGCGCATGGGTGGGAAAATAAACGCGGAATACAGCGGTGGACAGCTCATAATAAGTATCGGATTATGAAAAAAGGCAGATGCTCCCTCAAGCGGACATATGCTTTTTTGCTGTGATAGCCCGTATGAACAAAAACATCTGCCGAAAAAATGCTTATCTTCTTGCAATACACAGCCTGTCATGATATAATATGCTTGACAGACATTATCTGAAAAAGGAGTGAAACAATGTTTAAAACAGGATTATTAAAACGTGCTGCCGCTGTGATGTGCAGCGGTGCAATGATACTCACCGCAGGCAGCTTCGGCAGAGTAAGACCAGCCTTTGCAGTATCGGCTTCAAGTGTTGTGTCCGATGATGTGGGACTTGTGGGAAATCTTTTCTGTGTTGCCGACGGGAAAAGCGCAGATCACGCCGCACTTCAATGGGCGACTACGCTCTCTGCGGACAGCTATACTCTCTACCGCTCAACATCGCCTGAGGACGGCTTTGTGCCCGTTTATGAGGGAAGCGGTACTTCCTATGAGGACGACGACATGAAGTCGGGAACCACCTACTATTATCAGCTAAAGGTCATATCACAGGGCAGGGAAAGCTTCTCGTCGGTGAAGTCCCTGACACCCTGTGAACTGCCCTCGGGACTGAGCAACTATGATAATCAGAAGGGCAGCAATCTCGTTTATGAAACAAGCGGCTACAAGGTGGGGAATACCTACTACAGCTACTCTCTGAAAAAGCATACAGGCAAGGACGATATCTACCTTGCGGAAACTGCTTCAAGCGACGGTGTACACTTCGGCAATGAGAAAAATGTAGCCGACAGCAACCAGAATTCCGCACTTGCAAGCTGCAAAATAGAGTCGGTGCATATAGACTATATCCCCGAGAAGAATAAGGTCGTAGTGTGGGCGCACTGGGAGAAGCCCAGCGGCTACAGCGACGGAAAGGCACTTGTGATCACGGGTACTCCCGGAGGACAGTTCACGGTGCATCATGTGTACAATCCCCTTGGGATACAGGTTCGTGATATGGCCATATTCTTCGATGACGACGGAGCAGGCTATCTCATCGCCGCCGCAAACAAGGAGGGGCAGGGGGCTAATGCCACCATGTATATCTTCCGAATGAACGATGACTACAGCGATGTCACCGAGGTAGTCACGACCCTTTTTGAGGACCAGTACCGCGAGTTTCCCAACCTTGTCAAAAAGGACGGCTACTACTTCCTGTTCACGTCGCAGGCGGCAGGCTGGTACCCCAGCAGCGGCGCGTACAGCGTTACCAAGGATATTGCAGGCAAATGGAGCGACCTCCGCAGTATCGGCAACAGCTCCACATTCTCGTCACAGTCGGGCTGGATAGTGAATATGCAGGACAAGAACTACCTCATGCACGCATACCGCTGGCTGAGAGCCTCGTCCACCAGCGGAACTACACTGTGTCCGCTGTATTTCGACAAGGGCTTTGCGTTCTACGACTACTATCCCTATTTCAAATATAACACCTCTACGGGAGACCTGTTCCCCGTTCAGCAGGGAGAGCTTCTGTCTCAGGACAGACCTGCTTCTTCATCGCTGGCAGCAAAGGGCGGAAACTCATCTGCCAAAGCCGTTGACGGCTCATATCAGAGCTCCTTTGCAGCCATAGGCGACTACAAGAAATGGCCCTTCTATTTGCAGGTAGACCTTGAAAGGGTATGCGAGCTCGCAAATATCCAGACCTCGTGGTATATATGCAAGGGTTCTGAGGGCTACTACACCTATACCGTCGAGGGAAGCCTTGACGGCGTGAACTGGACGAAGCTCCTTGACCATACAGACAAGAACAGCGAAGCGGTCACCAAGACCTACGGCTTCAACAGTGATATGCTGTCGGGAAAGGCTCGGTATGTAAGGCTCAATGTTCAGAATGCAACTCTCCAGAACAATCCCAACAATAACTGGTACACTCCTACAGTGTACGAGATGAAAATATTCGGAACTCCCGTAAGCAGCTGCGAGAAGCCCAAGCCCTATGTGGATATAGACTTTGAGGGCGGCACAGGCAATCTCAGCCTTAACGGCGGAGCTTCCGTAAAGCAGGACAGCGAAAAGGGCAATGTACTTTATCTTGACGGCAGCGACGATACCTACGGAGAATTCCCCACGGGTATGCTTGACGGGCTGCGGGACTATACCATAAGCATGGATATAAAGTCGGAATCCGAGGGCAATTTCTTCACCTTTGCCGCAGGAAAGAACGATGAGAAGTATGTGTTCTTCCGAGTTGCAAAGGATATTTTCAGATTTGCTGCCACTACGGATTCATGGCGCGATGAGACCGAGCTGGTCCTGGACATTGACGGCACAAAATGGCACAACTACACACTTGTTGTAAACGGAGCTGATACCAAGGTCTATATCGACGGCATTGAGACTATGTATACCACCGAAACTCACGGTCAGATAGCTGATATGGGCTCGGGGACCAGCTGCTATATCGGCAAGTCCTACTATGCTGACGATACCTGCTTCAAGGGAAGCATCGACAACATAAAGATATACAAATGTGCACTTACGGAGTCGGAGATAAGCGGCACAGCTGCTCCCAAGACTGAGGTAAAGGGCGATGTGAACGGCGACGGGGAGCTCTCCGTGGCAGACCTTGTTGTCATGCAGCAATTCATACTCGGAAAGGGCGAGCTTGCCGACTGGGAAAAGGGCGACCTCTGCAAGGACAACAGGATAGACTCCTTTGACCTGTGTCTCATGCGCAGGCTCGTTATATCGAAATAAAAACAGTCACAGGATTAACCGTGATAACTATACAGAAACTTTATATGGGATCATCGGGAAAACCTTTCTGATGTAAGATGTTCTTAACGCAGAAAGGCTTAAAACGATCGAATAGGATAACGAATCCCGATACATTTGTATCGGGATTCTCTCTTTATTATGATCTGAGTTCGCAGGTTTGAGTCCCGTCACAAGCTCCATATCTATGTTACAATATAGATCCCCAGCCAAAAGCTCCCGAATTTTCGGGAGCTTTTGCGTTAAAAAGGGAGAATATTTTTTTAGTGTTACCATAGATCCCAAAACGTAAAAATACGACTCGAACGCGACAAAAGGCGTTTTGAGAGCTGCTACAAAGGCAGCTAGGAATAAAAGTACGGAAAATCCCCGAAAACAGCAAAAACCGAATATAGAATTTTCAACCGATTTCAAAGCCGATTTTGTTGGTTCCTCACAGAGAGCTATACAAGGTCGGCTTTTTTGCATATATAGATACTTTTTTTAGTGATTGGAGGTCGATAATACGGCATGGAAGAAAAAGCTCACGCCGCAGCAGAGAGCTGAATATAAGGTTGAGAAGCGTGAGGAAGTGCAGAACTTATTTCAAAAGATCGATGACGGCGTTAAGGCTGTTTTCGAGTCGGACAGCTACAAAAAATGCCTGCGATATATGAGTAAGTTTACAAATTACTCCGCAGGCAATTGTATTCTCATTATCGTGTTGATATGGCTAATTATCTCATATATTTGCGCAGTTGTCCAATTCAAATAATTGATGATCTGTTATAGATTATTCTGATAAAAAGCGCCCGAACCAAATAAATACGATTATTATATCATTATTATTTTTTCAAGCTTTTCGTATATACGTTTTTCCTATTAACGCTAATGCATTTCATGTATTGGACAACCCGACTTCCGTATGATATGATAAATGCAGAGAAAAGACAAGAGGTGATGATAATGAGAGATACACTATTCATTTTAAGCACAATGCGAATGCGATGTTGTGCCTGACAATAATGAGATGATGAAAAAATAATAAAAAGAAAGAAAAGGTTAAAAGGTGACGAAAATGAAAAATAACAGATTAAAGTTTATATCCGTAATTGCCGCTGCGGCACTGTTTACAGGCTGCTCGGGACTCAACCAGTTCAGCTCCTCGGAAAAGAGCGAACCCACTACAGCAAGCACCACAACAGCTGAGAATACAACTGACGGTGCAGCAGAAGAAGGAACTTCGGAAGCTTCAACAGAAGCAGCTAAGGTCGAAATAGGAGCTCCCGAAAAGACCGACATCAACATCGGCTATCTGAACTCAACAGCACATCTCCTCGCATTCGTTGCAGCAGAAGAGGGCTACTTCAAGGAAGAGGGACTTAGTGTTACTCTCACACAGTTTTCAAGCGCTTCCGAGCTCATAAACGGTATCGAATCCGATAAGCTCGATGTTGCTTTCATTGGCTCAGTTCCTACACTTACTTTCCAGAGTCAGGGACATGAGGTATCTATCTTCGGCGGCGCAATGACAAATGGTCACGGCTATGTTATCAAGTCTGAATATACTGACAAGGACGAGGCAGGCGTGGAAGTCCTCAAGGGCAGAAATGTCGCTTCAGTCAAGAACAGCGTTCAGGACGCAGAGCTCCAGATACTGCTGAAAAATGCACATATCGAGATCGGTGAGGGCGATGACAAGGTGAACATCGTTTACTTCGACAGCCAGAAGGACGCTTATGCAGCTCTACTCAACAGTGGTATCGACGCGGCTTCCGTTTACTCGCCATATGCTTCGCTGGCTAAGTCACAGGGCTACAAGGTAGTATACTACTGCGCACACGAAAAGGCTCTGGAGAACCAGCCATGCTGCCGTCAGGTCGCAAAGACTGCCGCTCTCAGCAGCACTCCCAATACATTCATAGCAATTGAACGCGCATTCATCAAGGCATACCACTTTACACAGTCCGACCACGACAAAACTATCAAGGACGTCAAGAAGTACATCGATATCGACGAGGACTTCATCAACACTGAGGTATACGGCGGATACAGCGTGTCCAGTCCCGATCCTGACAAGAAGGGTACACTCACACTTAAAGATACTATCGTTGATCTCGGCTACACGAATGACTACGACATCGAACCACATTACAATACCGACATATACAAAAAGGCTCTCGACAGCATTTTAGCCGAGGGTTCAGATGACATTTACAAATCACTGGAAGATCATTTCAACGAATTTGAATAACACTCTTTGTTGGACAGCACCGCAGGCATATCGCTTGCGGTGCTGTTCTGTTTATTTAAGAGGATAAAACAGGGCTTCAAATACAAATAACAGCATAAGAAAAGACAGATACATCTTGCGGAAGTATCTGTCTTTCTTCGTTATAGGCTCTTTTATAACTCTGAATAATAGCTGATAAACTCCTCAATGCAGACTTTTTTCGGCTGCGGTGCGGACTGCCACACAAGCTCGCCCTCACATTCAAGGCAGAGTACATAGCCGTCACACTGATCCCAGCCGTAGACCAAATAATCATTTCCCTTATGTGAAAAAGTAATTTCGTTTTCGGTGATAACAGCCTGTTTAAGTTCATTTGCGCTCATGTTTTTTCTCCAATAATTTTATAAGCTCAGCTTTGAGGTACTCATACCGCTCACGCTTTTCGGTCTTTGCGAAATGCACCTCACGAAGCTGCTCGGGGTTATCGGTATAGTCCAGCTTTTCATCGCCGAACTGCTCACTTGTAAGGTCAAATACCACATCACCGATAACGTTGTAGCAGTGGTAATTTCCATTTGGACGAAGAACACCATAGACCTTTCCGCCGAAGATGTCCTGGGCTAAAAAGGCGGTTATGGAGCACTGTCCCAGAGTGATATTATCCTTGCTCCATTTCTCACGAAGTCTCGGAGCACAGGTATATTCGCACCATATTTCCGTAAGAGCGTCATAGAGCTTCTGCGGAGAAGCTATGCCCTTGAAATCACTGTTTATTGGCGAAACTGTGGCTTTTTCCCAGCCGTAAAAATTATATCCCATATTATCTCCTTAAATATACATTGCGTCCATAGCTGTAATGTATTCCAGCGTCGGCACGAAAGTGCCCTTGTGGCGGTCGCCGCGGTGGACCTCCTGACCGTGCTTGTAGGCTATTACCTGCGCCATGGGAAAAGGTATCCATACTCCGTCATCAAGGGGCTTGGTAGAGAAAATAATGCCGTCTTCAAGCCTTTTGAAGCAGAGTGTGTTTTTCAGATTCTTGTGGACGTAGAGAAGCTCTCCGTCGTATATCATCAGGTTCAGCTTGTTTCTGGGAGCATTTTCAACGATGAATTTATTCACTATCTCGAAGCGCTCTCGCTTGTTGGGAACACTTCTTGCGATGTGTTCATTCATATTGTCAAGGAGCGACAGAAAAAAGCGCTCGGAGTCCGTATCTCCCGTTTGTACAGCAGCATAGCGGTGATTATGCCTGCTGTTGAAGATGGTTCCGTTATGTATGAGAGTCCATTCCCTGCCGGAAATATCCGTACCCGTGAATGGGTGGCAGTTGCGTTCATTGATAGTTCCCACGGTGGCAAATCTTATATGTGCGAGAGTCGCTTTCTGCGGCGGCATATAGTCGATGATGTCAGACAGATATGAGCTTTTTTCCGCGCTGACGGCTTCCTTGAGTATTTCACGCCTGTCAGTTTCGTACATCATTCCCCAGCCGTGAGGATTCTTGTCACTGTGGGAAAAGAATGTCCGCAGATAGTCTGATATATCCGTATTTCTTGCCGAAGTGAAGCCGAGAAGCTCGCACATTTATGTCACCGCCTTACTTATAGAGTTTAGTGCTGTCAGAGCAATTACAGACCTTGCGTCCGCTTATTTTTCCTTTTTCAAAGCCGATTATTTCAAGAGCCTTTTTATTGTCACTGAAATGTCTATCCATTTCCTCAAGCACCTTTTCGGCACGTTCTAAAAGCTCAGCGTCGGGATTGAGCAGTGCTGCATTTTTATGGTCACTGACTGCCTTCTCCTGCAATTCGGGAGTGAAGTCAAGATCGGGCTGTGAGAGCAGATACAGTATGAGCAGATGTGCAAATTCAAGGTCTCTGCTGTCTATGCCGAGAGGTGCGGAGGGGTTAAGGTCGAACATTCTCAGCTCGATGTGGTCGACGCCGTTTGCCGCAAGGTTTTCAAGGCTGTTCACGCCCTTTGGTTTAAGACGTATGGGCAGATACAGCTCGCTTGCGGAATACAGGGAGCCTGTTACGATATGCTTCTTGATACTGCCTGTGAATGTTTTTAAGCTCCTGTGGTCAAGTATAGGCAGGAACTTGTTCCAGTAGCCGCGGACGCTGTTCCTCAGCGAGGAATATTCACTCATAATTATACCGCTTTTTCCGTCTTTGTCAAGTGAAGCGTCATAGTAGGGACTTGCCGCTGTAAGAAGCACAAGCAGATAGCTGTATACCATGAGCTGCTTGTAAAGTCGGAGATAAAGCTCGTCTTTGAAGGTGCGGAAGTCCTCTCCCTCAGTATTCAGCTCGTTGATGAGCTCCTCGGCAAAGGAAAAATTAAAGTGTATCCCCGAAAAGAGCATGAGCTTTTTGCCGTATTTCTGTTTGAGGACTTCACGGTATGCACGCTTTGAAGAATGGTCGCCTGTGAAGTCGGCAATGGGGATATCGTCCTCGCTGTCAAAGTGGGGAGGATTGCTGTAGAGCCATATGCTCTCGCCGTATTCCGCAAGCTTTTTTCTTGTAATGTCATCAAGCACTTTAAGATAGCCGAGAGCCTCTTCGATACTGCCTGCCACAGGAGTTACGAGCTCCACCTGATTTTCGCAGAAGTCGCGGGTGATATGCTCGTCATTGCCGAATGGGTGAGGAGTCCGAGCAATTCTGCCGTGGCTGTCAATTCTCAGTGTTTCACGCTCTATTCCGAATTTTCCGCTGTAATAATATTCACTCATATTTTTCACCTCATACATCTGTTATTCGTACTTGCCTGACATTCTTTATTTTTCTGAGCCTTCTTGCAAGAGTTTCGCTGTCGGTTTTTATGTCAAGTTCAACATCTGCACGAAAATGAGATATATTAATGCCGCTGCTGTCGGGAGCAACATTTGCCGAATGAGCGATAATATTGCCGTTAACACGGCTTAATATCTTAGAGATCTCGCCAACAAGACCTATTCTGTCGATGGAAATAACTTCGATCTTTTTCATTTCATACCTCCGATAATAAAAATAGAGACATTTCTGTCTCTCCTGCTAAAATATTCATAGGCATGGAAAAAGACTATGATCCAGCAAGCATGGAGAGAACTGTCATACATTTACACATATTGATTCTGTTGATCATGTCAAAACGATATAGCATAACAAATACCTCCAATAATACATACTGAATTACTACGTATAGTATATCATGTTATACATATTTTGTCAATAGGATTTATATGAATTTGTTATTGACAAAAGCTTGCAGCCGTTATATAATCGATTTATATAAGGCTGCATACCTGCTGTTCCTCGTCAAATAGCTCCGTTATCGTGGGAATATCACCGCAGACAGGACAAGCCGCCACTCTTTTCGGCAGCCTGACCTTTCGCCATTCCATTTTCAAGCCATCGAATATAAGCATACTTCCTGTGAGCAGTTCCCCCTGCCCTGTGATATACTTTACAGCTTCAAGAGCCTGCATGGAGCCGATTATTCCTGCCATTGCACCGATGACTCCTGCTTCGCGGCAGCTGGGCACAGCGTCCTTCGGCGGCGGAGCCTCAAATATACAGCGATAGCACGGACCCTTATCGGGGACGTAGGTCATGAGCTGTCCCTCGAAGCGAAGTATGCCTGCATGACAGAAAGGCTTGCGGCCGAGAACGCAGGCGTCGTTTATAAGGAATTTAGTCGGAAAATTGTCCGCGCCGTCAATGACAAAGTCGTAATCCTTGATAATATCGGCGATGTTTTTGCTGTTGATATACGTCTCGTATGTGATAACATGAACGTCGGGGTTCAATGCGTTTATAGTTTCGGCAGCAGACTGAACTTTTGATTTGCCCACATCATTTGTGGTGTGGATTATCTGCCTTTGCAGGTTTGACAGCTCGACTTTATCGCTGTCGGCAATGCCTATAGTTCCCACACCTGCGGCTGCAAGATACATTGCAGCAGGGGCTCCGAGTCCGCCTGCACCTATAATGAGAACTTTTGCGGCAAGGAGTTTTTTCTGCCCCCTGACTCCGATCTCTTTGAGAGTGATATGTCTTGAATAGCGTGAGAGCTGTTCATCGGTAAGCGCCATTTTTAACCTCCCGAAAGGAAATAATGATATGAAAAGTATAGAAGCGGCAGAGATAGCCGCACTTGATACAAATAAGGTAACTCTGCTCGATATACGCAGTAAAGAAGAATATGAGCTCAATAGTTTCAGCGGTTCTGTGAATGTGCCCTTTGATGAGATATCAACTGGGCTCTCAAAGCTGCCCAAGGACAAGCCTGTATATGTTCTGTGCAGAACGGGCGACCTGAGCGCAGAAGTAGCCGAAATACTTGAAGACAGAGGCTATGATGTATACAACATCGAGGGCGGATATGCTGCATATACCGTATATCTTGCAGGTAAAACCGTGTAGGTTGTATTCCTACATGTTTAATAAGTATAGCATCATTTGTTGGTTTTTTCAAGCCCTGAGGATATAGCTTTTTTCTATAATTTGCAATTGCTTTTGCGGATCGGACAACATGATATCCTATGTGCTTGGTATGCTCCGCTCTATCGTCATGGGGACAGACCGAATGTGCAGCACAGGACGATGTTATATAAGAAATATGATTTTAGCTGAAAACCATTAATGTATATCCAATTCTTTCAGCCATATATTAGCAGAAGCATCGCTTGGCATACGCCAGTCGCCGCGGGGAGACAGAGTAACAGTTCCGACCTTGGGACCGTCGGGCAGGCAGGAGCGTTTGAACTGCTGTGCAAAGAAACGCCTGTAGAATGTTTTCAGCCATTTCATTATGACTTCCTTAGAATATGTTTCTGAAAATGCAAGACTGGCGATACGGAATATCTTTGACGGTGAGAAACCGTATCTCAGCATATAGTACATGAAGAAGTCGTGAAGCTCGTATGGCCCGACGATATCCTCTGTCTTCTGTGATATAGTGCCGTTTTTCTCAGGGGGCAGCAGCTCTGGGCTGACAGGCGTATCCAGTATATCGAACAGGACTTTTTTCAGCTCGCCCTCCGTGATCTCGGCTTCATAGTTGACAAGCCAGCGCACAAGTGTTTTGGGTATGGAGGAATTTACAGCGTACATGGACATATGGTCGCCGTTGTAGGTAGCCCAGCCGAGAGCAAGCTCCGACAGGTCGCCTGTGCCGATGACGATACCGCCCAGCTGATTAGCTTTGTCCATGAGCACCTGAGTGCGTTCCCTTGCCTGTGAGTTCTCGTATGTAACATCATGCACCTCGGGAGACTGTCCTATATCGGCAAAGTGCTGAATTACGCTGCTGCAAATATTAATCTCGGTGAGCGTCACGCCGTAAGCCTTTGCCAGCAAGCAGGCGTTATTGTAGGTCCTGTCGGTAGTCCCGAAGCAGGGCATGGTTATAGCGTGGATACCGCTCCTGTCAAGTCCCAGCATATCAAATGCGTGAACAGTAACAATGAGCGCAAGAGTTGAATCAAGTCCTCCCGAAAGCCCGAGCACAGCTGTTTTGCAGCCGATATGCCGCAGACGAGTCATAAGTCCCACAGCCTGCATGGTGAGTATTTCCTCGCATCTGCTGTCAAGAGCCTTTTTATCGGAGGGCACGAAAGGAGTTCTCGGAAATGTCCTGTCGAGAGCGTTTTCAGTTATATCAAGAGAAAAACACGCAGTATCAATAATCGGCGAAGCCGAAAAAGAGTTCATTCTTCTGCGCTCATAGTTCAGCTTTTTTATGTCAATATCAGCAATAGTAAGTCCGCTTGAAAAAGCTTTTGACTCAGCCAGTACAGAGCCGTTTTCGGCGATGATATCATGACCTGCGAATACCATATCCTGTGTGGATTCGCCTATGCCCGAATCGGCATAAACATAGGCACAGGCAAGAGAGCCCGAATGTGCTTTGACAAGTGTTCTGCGGTAGTCCGCCTTGCCTATTACCTCATCGCTTGCGGACAGATTGAATATAATAACAGCTCCCGAGGCAGCAAGGCGCTCCGATGGCGGAGAGCTTACCCACATATCCTCGCATATCTCAACTCCGAAGGTAAGCTCGGTCAGCTCCCTGCAAGTGAAAACAGCATCTTCAAGATGAACGGAATACTCGTCATCAAGCTGAATATCCGCACAGAGGCTGTCATGGGCTGCGGTAAAATGTCTGACTTCATAAAACTCGCTGTAATTGGGGATATTCTTCTTTGCAACAGCACCGACAGCTTTGCCCCTGTTCACGATAACGGCGCAGTTGTACAGCTTTCCGCAGACTGCAAGGGGCACACCGATAAGGGAAACTATATCCAGTTTTTCGGTCGCTTTTATTATCCTGACCAGTTCTTTTTTTGCCGAGCTCAGCAGCGCGTCCTGTAAAAACAGGTCGCCGCAGGTATAGCCTGTAACGGAAAGCTCAGGGAAGCATATTATTTTTACTCCCTTGCTGTGAGCTTCGGTGATCAGCTCGATTATCCTGTCGGCATTGTACTGACAGTCTGCGACCTTTACCGCAGGCGTTGCACAGGCAATTTTTATAAATCCGTCCTTCATAAAATATACCTCCCGAAAGAAAAAAGGACGCCGCGAAAAAAACGCAGCGTCCTTGCTTGTCTGAGATAATTATATATCAGTTACGGGAAATTGTCAAGAAAAATCTTGACAGAAGAATCCAACTGTGCTATAATGCAGGTAAAGAGCAACGGTGCTGAGTATTCAGCACCGTTTTTGCGTTTTGGAGGTGATATGATGGGCAGCTTTTTCCGCGTTACCTGTCCTTTACTGTTCATACTTGATACAGTTGCGTTTTTCCCTATGATCAGAGGGAAACACTCTGTCCATGTCATAGCCGCTGCAAGTGCGAGCTCTTCAACGACATCAAGAACGAACTCTGCTGATAACTATTTGAGCAAAGGCGCTTATCTGCAATGGATAAGCGCTTTTTTACCGGAGTGAGTACTTTGAAACTGACATTTCCGCCCATTGGGGCAAGAATAGTAAAATCGTCAATAGCAGTCGGACTGTGTATGGCGGTGTACTTCATAGACGTAAATATGTTCAAGGCTATAAACAATCAGCTTATAAACGACGGCTGCGGACTGTTCAGAGGTCGGCAGATCCTGCCTTTCGAGCACTTATCACGTTTCCAGAATGACCTTATAGACTAACAGCCATTGTAATGAGATCAAAAATGTGGTAAAATAGAAGTATAGTATTTAAAATTGAAAATGGAGGCATTAAAATGTGGGCATATGAAAGTGTATTCTATCAGATATATCCCCTCGGCTTCTGCGGAGCACCCTTTGAGAATGACGGTATCCCGCAGTCGAGGATACTGAAAGTCATCGACTGGGCAGACCATATCAGGGAACTCAACTGCAATGCGGTATATTTTTCTCCGATATTTGAGTCGGACTCTCACGGCTATGACACAAGGGACTATACAAAAATAGACTGCCGTCTCGGCAGCAACGAGGACTTCGCAAAGGTCTGCAAGGAGCTTCACAGCAGAGGGATAAAGGTAGTTCTGGACGGCGTATTCAACCACGTCGGCAGAGGCTTCCGGGCGTTTCAGGACGTTCTGCAAAACCGTGAAAACTCCCGCTATAAGGACTGGTTCCATATCGATTTCGGCGGAAACTCAAACTATAATGACGGTCTCTGGTATGAGGGCTGGGAAGGTCACTACGAGCTTGTAAAGCTCAACCTTTGGAACAATGAAGTCGTTGAGCATATCTTCTCCTGCATCAAAGGCTGGGTAGAGGAATTTGACATAGACGGTCTGAGACTTGATGTGGCGTACTGCCTTGACAAGGAATTCCTGAAAAGACTTCGCGGCTTTACAAACGGACTGAAAGATGATTTCGTGCTTATCGGTGAGCTTCTCCACGGCGACTATTCGCAGTTTGTAAACAACGATATGTTACACTCCGCAACCAATTACCAGTGCTACAAGGGTCTGTATTCAAGCTTCAACAGTATGAATATGTTTGAGATATGCCATTCCCTCAAAAATCAGTTCGGACCAGAGCCGTGGTGTCAGTACAGAGGTATGCACCTTTTGAGCTTTGTTGATAATCACGATGTATCAAGAATCGCCACGATACTCACAAACAAAAATCACATTCCGCTTGTTTATGCGATAATGTTCGGAATGCCCGGTATCCCGTGTATCTACTATGGAAGCGAATGGGGCGCGGAAGCAGACAAAAAAGACGGTGATCCTGCGCTGCGCGTTTCCTTTGACAAGCCAATAGACAACGAGCTTTCGGCTTATATCTCAAAGCTCGCAAAGATACACCGTGAGAGCAAGGCTCTTTGCTACGGCGATATTAGCGTTCCTGTGCTCACCAACAAGCAGTGCATCATTCAGCGAAGATGTGATGACGAGAGGATACTTATTGCAATAAACGCCGATTGTCAGCCCTTTACAGCCCACTTTGACGCAGGCTGCGGCATGGCTGATGAGCTTATAACAGGCACAAAGCATGATTTCGGCGGTGGAAGTGAATTGCCGCCTTATTCTGCACAGATATGGAAAATGGAACGGTAAACTTTTATCGGCAGTTTCTGACAAATTCTCTGAATATAAGGCGGCTGTTTTCATCTTTGAGATAGGAGAATTCGGGGTGCCATTGTACTGCCCAAAGGAACTTCTGCTTCGGAGCATAAACAGCTTCAATAAGTCCGTCGGGAGCTTCTGCCATAGGTAAAAGCTCATGTGAGAGAGTCCGTACTCCCTGATGATGATAGCTGTTTACGGGAATTGTATCCGTTTTCAGAAGATCATACAGCGGCGAATCCGCTCTTATATTCACTTCATGTATCGGAACATCATACGGCGGCTTCTGACAATGCAGTATTGTATCGGAAAACTGGGAGGGTATATCCTGCCAGAGCGTTCCGTCAAGTGCGGCGTTTATGAACTGTATGCCGCGGCATATGCCGAGTATGGGTTTATCAGCTTCCATTGCGCGTTTGAGAAGCAGCTCTTCCATAGTATCCCGTTCGGGGCTGCACTCGCCGCAGACACCTGTTTTTCTTGCGTAGTACAGCTTGGGATCAACATCCTGACCTCCTGTGAACAGAAAGCCGTCACACATAGATGTTAACTGTTCGATATCTGCACTGTCACTCGTAAGCGGCAGCATAACAGGCATACCTCCTGCCTCAATTATCCCGCCGAAATACCCCGGCAGCATCCAATAGCTGTTTTTATTGTAGTCCATAAGCGGTATAACTCCGATAACAGGTTTATTGCTCATATTTTTTCCTCCAATACAAAAAAGGTGCATACGGTAAATACCGCAGCACCTTTGCTTTATGATAATTATATTATACCTGTACGGAAAAGTCAAGTAATTCTTTATTGCTTCATGTTTCGAGCCGCATCATTTTATTTTTCATTACAGTTTATTATATGAAGCCTGAGTTTTGAGTGAAAAACAGTAAAAATCCGATAATTGCTTTTTAGGTAAATATCGGCTTACTTCCTATTCGATTTGATTTGCCTTTGTCTTTACTGCGATAAGAATATGCTCTACCCTTTCCAAAGACTTTTAGCTGATTTTTTCTATAACAAAGCCCCTTTGTAACATTTACAAAGGGGCTAATTTGCTTTTTTGCTTTATTATAGAAAAATGAAATAACGGTCATGAAAGAGATACGAGAAAAAGCTCCTTCAAAATGGTTCCTCGATATCTCATGTAGAACTTCTGTATAAGTATCTCAGTCATCCTGTGACTGTTTTTCATTCTGTGGATACGCTGTCTTTGAGAAGCTTTCTTGCAATATGGACGCTGAAAAAATCTATGAGGGGGCCCATAAAGAAAGCCGTGATAATGGTGCCGATACCTGCAATAGTGGGTATGGCTCTGAGCTGTCCGCCGCCTGCAAGGAACATGACTGCTCCCAGCACAACACAGCACACATCTGTGCAGATGCGAATGAACTTGAATTTGCCTATCTTCCATTTGTTTGCCATTATCAGCGCTACAGCGTCGTATGTGGAGACGCCGAGGTCTGCGGTTATGTACAGCGAAGCGCCGATACATATAATGACTATGCCCACTATGAGGAAGATAATGCGGAGGGGCATTGACGGCTCGGGAACGAGCCATTGCAGGAGCTTGTAGGAGTACTCAGTTACATAGCCAAGCAGGAAAAGGTTGATAAAGGTAGCGATGCCGATGTAATGCCTGTCGAAGATAAGGCTGAACGTGAGCAGTACTGCATTGACTATGACGTACAGAGTGCCGAAGCTTATGGGTATGAGCTTGCTGATGCCGCTCATAAATGACTGGAACGGGTCCACACCGAAAGCAGCCGTTTTGAATATGGCGACGCTGACAGCTCCCGCCATGACGCCGAGTATGGACATAATGATCCTTCTTTTCATGTTTTCTCTCTTTTCTGTTTGTATTTCTGAATAATAATATCACAGCTGTGCTGTTATGTCAACACGAATATTGCGGAGCTCAGGTCAGCTTTTGCTGTTCTCTGCAGTCCGCAAAACACAGCCCTCAGAGCATTGCGGCAGTCAGAACTGATATTATACGGTGAGGATATCTTACAGCATTTTCTACAGAAAAATGGTAAAAAATGGCTGAAAGATAGTCTGACATTATAATTTATTCAAAAATTTATAAAATTTATGTGTACAATGCTTGAAATAGCCTTTTGCTTATGCTATAATATTTAAGTTGTGGTCAATCGGAGCATAAACTGACACAGAAACATATATAGTCAGAGCACGATCATAACGTATTATTTTAAAGAGAGTATTTATATAAGCCGGAGGAAAAAATGAAAAACACGTCAAAAAAACGGACCATTGCCGGAGTACTGTGTCTCGGAATGCTGCTGCAGACTGCTGTATATCTGCCTGCAAACGCAGATAACGGCACGCAGGTGACCATTAATGAAGTCTGCTCGAAAAACACTACCTACAAGGCTGCTGACGGCAGCTGCTATGACTGGATCGAACTTTACAACAATGGAAAGACAGAAGCCGACATCTCGGGCTGGGGACTTTCGGACAAGGCTGAAAAGCCCTATAAGTACGCATTCCCCGACGGCACACATATTGCGTCAGGGGGCAGACTTATCGTTTTCTGCGACAGCGACGCCGCTAAAAATGACACTAAGATAGCTCCTTTCGGGCTGTCTGCATCGGGTGAGATACTCACACTGACAGACAAGTCGGGCGCTAACGCACAGACCATTACATTTGAAACTATCCCTGCCGACAGCTCCTACGGACAGTATCCCGACGGCAGCGGAGATTTCTATATACTCAAAGGCACACCCGAAAAGGCTAACATAGCTCCCGAGGGCAGCGCATCTGTACATAAGCCGTCTTTTTCCCATGACAGCGGATTTTACGACAGCGAATTCAAGCTTACTCTCACAGCCGATGAGGGCTGCGATATATACTATACAACAGACGGCAGCGACCCTGTATGGGGCTCGAAAAAGTATACCGAGCCTCTTACTATCAAGGATATGACTGAGACCGAGAACCGTCTCAGCGCACGTACCGATATAGTTCCCGACGGAGCAGAGGCTCCTCACGGAAATGTGGACAAAGCAGTTATAATCCGTGCAGTTGCGGTGGACAGCGAAAACAACGCCAGCGAGTATGTCACAAGGACATACATGATAGGCAAGACAGCTTCAGGCTATTATAAGAACATGAAGGTGGTCTCCATCGTTACCGATCCTGCTAATCTCTTTGACAGGGAAAAGGGCATATACTGTCTCGGCAAGGTCTACGACGAGAACAAGGAAGCTGACAGAGAAAAGTGGGCTTGGGAGAAGAAAGCCAACTATTCCATGAAGGGCAGAGAGTGGGAGCGTCCCGCTATATTCACCATGTTCGACAACGGTGAAAAGGTCATCGACCAGAACGTTGGTATCCGCATCAAGGGCGCATTCTCAAGAGCTCTCGCACAGAAGAGCTTCAACATCTATACCCGCAAGGATTACGGAGTTTCCGAGTTTGATTACGACTTCTTCTCGGGTAAGGCTGCAAAGGCTAAGAACGGCAAGGCTATCAAGAAATATGACGGCATCGTAGTCCGCAACGGCGGCAACGACAATACGGGAGCATTCTTCCGCGACACCATAAACCAGACACTTGTGGCTGACAAGACCTTTGCAAAGCAGACCTGCACAGAATGTATCGTATTCATCGACGGCGAGTTCTGGGGGCTCTACCAGATGCAGGAAAAGATCAACGAGAGCTTCTTCAGCAGCCATTACGGTGTTGATAAGAATAATATCGCAATGATAGAGAACGGCGACCTTGAAGCAGGTTCGGACAGCGACCTGAGAGACTGGCGGGAGCTTTGCGACGGAGTTGCAAACGGCAGCATCTCCTTTGAGCAGTTCTGCGAAAAAGTGGATCTCCAGGGCTTTATGGACTACTTTGCAGCACAGATATACTGGTCCAATGCAGACTGGCCCCAGAATAATTTCAGCGCATGGCGTTCAAATGTCATAGATGAGAGCAATCCCTATGCTGACGGCAAATGGCGAATGATACTTTTTGATACCGAGTCGGGACAGGGACTCTACGGCACCGATGACAAGTCCTATCACGCTGACGGCTTTGAGCGCATACGCAATAACAACAGCCAGCTTGCAAGAATGTTCAACGGGCTCCTTAACAATGATTCATTCAGAATGAAATTTGCAAGGACGATGATGGACCTTGCCAATTATAACTTTGCTCCCGAAAAGACAAAGGCACTTATCGAAAGCTACAAGAACAATTACAGACAGCAGATCGCCGATACATATCAGCGCTTCCATTGGGGCAGCTTATCGGGAGATAATGCTGTAAAACGCTTTGAGGGCGAGATAGCAACGCTCACCGAATTCTACGACAAGCGCTATCCCTATGCAGAGCGTACTACACGAAACGCAATGAAGCTTTCGGCAGAGCCCCACAAGTTCACGGTAGTGAATAATTCCGCAAAGGGAAGCATAAAGCTCAATTCCCTTGAGCTGGGACAGATAAGCAGCTGGAGCGGCAATTACCACGCCGATTACGATCTCCACCTGACGGCAACTCCTGTGGAGGGCTGCACATTCTCACACTGGAACCTGAACGGTGCAAAGCTCAGCAGCGGAGAGCTGACAGACCCATATATCAAGGTAAGGATCGAGAATGACGCTTCTGTAGAGGCTGTCTATGTGGGCGATGCAAATGAGAAAGTGACCACTGCAGCTCAGACGACCGCAAAAGTCACAACTACAACAGTGAAAACTACAGCAACTACAGCTAAGACCACTGCCAAGACAACTGCGACAACAAAGGCTGTTACGACAACTGCAAACGGTTCGCTGTCCTTGTCGGGGCTGAAGTCCCTCAGCAAGGTGGTACAGGCTGAGACCTATGACTACAAGCAGGGAATAGACACGGAGAACTGCTCGGAGGGCGGACTTGACGTTGCGTATATCGAGAACGGCGAGTACATCGGCTTCAAGGACATTGACCTGACGGGCGTGAAGAATATCGACTTCCGCATCGGTTCAAACGGCGCAAGAGCAGTGCTTGAAGTGCGCGTTGACAAGCCCGACGGTCAGGTGATAGGCAGAATGGATATCAAGAGCACCAACGGCTGGCAGACATGGGGAACACAGAGATGTGCCATTTCTGAGACAAACGGCAAGCGCGATCTGTATTTTGTATTCACAGGCGGAGAGGGCTACCTCTACAATGTGAACTGGTGGAGGACTGACAAGCAGGTGGATAAATACGCTATCGGAGACCTTAACGGCGACGGAAAGATCGACAGCTTTGACCTTTGCAAGATGAAAAAGGCGGCTCTTACAGGAGAAGCAGATAACTTCGGCGCGGCAGATATAAACGGCGACGACGTTATAAATGCTGACGATCTGAAGCTGCTGAAAAAATTCATACTGGGTGAGATAAAGTCTTTCTGACGATACCAGTTTTGAGATCTAATAAAATAAGCGTAATGCACAATTCTGCTATAGATAATATAGCGGAGTTGTGCATTTTTATTAGTGCATGTTTATATTGTACCCTCGGCGGTTTACAAAACCTGTAGTTTTCGGGAAGCAATTAATGACTAAAGCAGCGCAATAAATGAACAGATATTGATAATATGTTGCTCTTTTTGCAGGAAATGTATCAATATTCTTACGATCCGGAGCTGATAACACATAATTTCATGCTGAGAACTGCTCCAAAGTTCAGATTAAACGCAGAGTAGAAATGATTATAAATTATCCTTAAATGTTAAGGCGTATTTAATATGTCAGAATAGTATTCTACGGTAAAGCGTTGATTCGGTAACTTAAATAAAGCTGAAAAACACAAAAAATAATGACGGTTCACGACATCAAAACAGTTTAGTTAAACGATAATACTAACCAAAAATTGCTGAGGCTGTATCTGGCAAGCATTGATATGTGTCACATCTGGCTAATTTTAGCCATGTGTGATCATACACGATTCGCAATATCTGGTCAAAAAATGTGATAATCACAAATTTCGGCTTGAATTTTAATTGGTTAATACATTATAATTGTAGTATAAACAGATAAATATGCGCATAGGGGAAAACTTGATCCATGAGAATCGGCTGAAGCGTAAAGTCAGACGTGACTGCAAAGTCAGATCCTCAAAACAAAAACTCAAAGGAGTGATCAAAAGTGAAGCTTAAAGGAATCCAGAGGCTTATCAGCGGAGCAGTTTCAGCTCTGATGATCGCCTCGAGCATACCCACTGTGGCTTCTGCTGCGGATCAGCAGACGAGAGGAAATGTGGGCGGCTACGACTACGAGATGTGGAATCAGAATGGACAGGGACAGGTATCCATGCAGCCAGGTGCAGGCTCATTCACTTGTTCTTGGAGCAACATTGAGAACTTCCTCGCTCGTATGGGAAAGAACTACGACAGTCAGGGTAAGAACTACAAGGACATCGGAAATATCGTCCTCACTTATGATGTAGAGTACACACCAAGAGGAAACTCATACATGTGTGTATACGGCTGGACAAAGAGTCCTCTCGTTGAGTACTACATCGTAGAAGGCTGGGGCGACTGGCGTCCACCGGGAAATGACGGCGAAAATAAGGGCTCAGTAACTCTTAACGGCAATACCTACGATATCCGCAAGTCAATGCGTTACAATCAGCCGTCACTTGAGGGAACATCTACATTCCCACAGTACTGGAGCGTTCGTCAGACAAGCGGCTCTGCAAACAATCAGACCAATTACATGAAGGGCACTATCGACGTATCCAAGCACTTTGACGCATGGTCACAGGCAGGACTTGATATGTCAGGTAAGCTTTATGAGGTATCTCTCAACATCGAGGGCTACAGATCAAACGGTTCAGCAAATGTCAAGAGCGTAACTGTTTCTACAGACGGCTCAGGCGCAGGTGCTTCAAATACAGCTCCTGCAAACAATAACAATCAGCAGCAGGCTCAGAACAATGACTGGAACAATGGCTGGAACTGGAACAATCAGCAGCAGAACCAGCAGCCTCAGAACAACGACTGGAACAACGGCTGGAACTGGAACCAGAATAACGACTGGAACAATCAGCAGCAGAATCAGAATAACGACTGGAACAATGGCTGGAACTGGAATCAGAACAACGACTGGAACAACCAGCAGCAGAATCAGCAGCCGCAGCAGAACAACAACAATAATACTCCCGCTGCAAGCACATCACAGGGCTCAGGACTCAAGGACATCTTCGCTCCTTGGTTCAAGATCGGTACTTCCGTAAGCCCTCATGAGCTCAGCTCAGGCGCTGACTTCATCAAGAAGAACTACAATTCAATTACTCCCGAGAATGAGCTGAAGCCTGATTCAATACTGGATCAGTCGGCTTGTCAGCAGAGAGGAAATAATGTCAATACTCAGATCACACTCAGCAGAGCAGCGCAGACTCTGAAGTTCTGTGAGAGCAACGGCATTTCTCTCCGCGGTCATACATTCGTTTGGTACAGCCAGACTCCTGACTGGTTCTTCCGTGAGAACTTCTCGAACAACGGCGCTTACGTATCAAAGGATATCATGGATCAGCGTCTCGAGAGCATGATCAAGAATACATTCGCAGCTCTCAAGTCTGAGTATCCTAACCTTGATGTTTACGCATACGACGTTTGCAACGAGCTCTTCGTAAACGACGGCGGCGGAATGAGACCTGCAGGCAACTCAGGCTCAGGCGGTTCAACATGGGTACAGATCTACGGTGATGATTCATTCGTTCTCAACGCATTCAAGTATGCAAGAAAGTATGCTCCCGCAGGCTGCAAGCTCTACCTGAATGACTACAACGAGTACATCAGCGCTAAGACAAACGACATCTACAATATGGCAATGAAGATCAAGCAGCAGGGCAATATCGACGGTATCGGCATGCAGGCTCATCTTGCTACAAATTATCCTGATGCAAAGACCTTTGAGACAGCTCTTAACAAGTTCCTCAGCACAGGTCTTGACGTTCAGATCACAGAGCTTGATATCACCTGCTCAGACCTTAACGCACAGGCTAACCTCTATGAGGACATCTTCAAGATCGCAATGGCTAACTCTGACAGGATACCTGCTCTTACTATCTGGGGAACATCAGATAACGTAAGCTGGAGATCTTCACAGAATCCGCTCCTGTTCTCACAGGGCTATCAGCCAAAGCCTGCTTATGATAAGGTAGTTGCTCTTGCAAAGAGCGGCAGCGTTCCTGCAGCTTCAAACAATAATAATAATACTCAGCAGCAGAACAATAACCAGCAGCAGAATCAGCAGCCACAGAACAATGACTGGAATAACCAGTGGAACAACCAGAACAACAACCAGCAGCAGAACTGGAACCAGAACAATGACTGGAATAACCAGTGGAACAACCAGAACAACAACCAGCAGCAGAACTGGAATCAGAACAATGACTGGAGCAATCAGGACTGGTTCACCAACGTTTCAAAGTGGGGCGACGCAAACAACGACAGCACTGTAGATATGGCTGACACTGTATCTATCATGCAGTCACTTGCAAACCCTGACAAGTACAACCTTAATCAGCAGGGAGCTTACAACGGTGACGTATTCAATCCGGGAAGCGGCATCACAAACAGCGACGCACAGTCACTTCAGATGTGGTTCCTCGGTTCGATCCCGAATCTTCCTTATGGTGACAATAACTGGAACAACCAGTGGAACTGGAACAACGACTGGAACAACCAGAACAACAATCAGCAGCAGAACTGGAACCAGAACAACCAGTGGAACAATCAGCAGCAGAATCAGCAGCCACAGAACAACGATTGGAACAATGGCTGGAACTGGAACCAGAATAACGACTGGAACAACCAGTGGAACAATCAGCAGCAGAATCAGCAGCCACAGAACAATGACTGGAACAATCAGTGGAACCAGAATCAGCAGCCTCAGCAGCAGAACAACAGCTCCAACTTCACAGCAAGCGGCCAGAAGTTCAGCGTCGGCAGCGGTCAGACTCAGCACAAGGGCGACAATGTTGACGGCTACAGCTATGAGATATGGCTCGACAACACAGGCGGAAGCGGTTCAATGACTCTCGGCAGCGGCGGTTCATTCAGCACAGAGTGGAGCGCTACAGTCAATGCAGGTAACTTCCTCGCTCGCCGCGGAAGAAACTACGACGCTTCAAAGAAGGCTACACAGTACGGTCCTATCGTTATGGACTATGCAGCAGACTATTCGGCAAGCTCACAGGGTAACTCACGTCTTTGCGTATACGGCTGGATGAAGGATCCCCTTGTAGAGTACTACATCATCGAGGACTGGGTAAACTGGTGCCCATCAGCTCAGGGCGGCAGCAAGACTGTTACTATCGACGGAGCTGAGTACGAGATATTCCAGCTCGACCACACAGGTCCTACTATCCTCGGCAATACACAGACATTCAAGCAGTATTTCAGCGTTCGTAAGTCCAAGAGAACATCAGGTACTATCACAGTATCAGACCACTTCAAGGCTTGGGAGAATGCAGGCTGGAACATCGGTAACCTCACAGAGGTAGCACTCAACGTTGAGGGCTGGGAGAGCAGCGGTAAGGCTAACGTAACTAAGCTCACTATCGGTACAAGCGGCGGAAGCAATAACAATACTCAGCAGAACAATAACCAGCAGCAGAACAACCAGTGGAATCAGCAGCAGAATAACAATCAGCAGCAGAATCAGTGGAACTGGAATCAGCAGCAGAATAATCAGCAGCCACAGCAGCAGAACAATACAGCTGTACAGAGCGGCAAGAAGCTCTGCGCTATCTCATTCGATGACGGCGCTTCAGCTACAAGCAAGTCGGATCCCGGCTACAGAATAATCGACGCACTCATCAAGAACAACATGACAGCTACATTCTTCAATGTTGGTAACTGGATCAAGACAAACGACCAGATCAAGTATGAGTACCAGAACGGCATGGAAGTAGCTAACCATACACAGTCACACCCACACCTCGGTCAGATGGGCGCATCTCAGATCAGAAGCGAGTGGGAGCAGTGCAACAGCAAGCTCAAGAGCATCATAGGCGCAGATCCTTCAAAGCTTATGAGACTTCCTTACCTTGAGAGCAATGCTACAGTACAGTCAGCACTCAACGATGTACCGCTTATCAGCTGTGCTATCGACACTCAGGACTGGAACGGCGCTTCAAAGGATCAGATCGTAAACACTATCAAGCAGGCTGCACAGAACGGCTCACTTGAGGGTGCGATCGTACTCTGCCACGAGAACTACGCTGCAACAGCAGCAGCTATGGAAGAAGTACTCCCATGGCTTGCACAGAATGGTTACCAGAACGTAAACATTTCTGATATGGCAAAGGCTCACGGCAAGACACTTGCAGGCGGTCAGGTTCATACACGCGCTTAATAAACACCTGCCATTTGTTTATATCTTTCAGACTCCCGTACATTAGTACGGGAGTTTTTTTGTTGCACATATGGCGTATTTAATATTTTATCTATTGATTTATGCAATGATTTAAGTTATAATATCAGTATATAGAAAGATTTGTAAAAGAAAAAGTTTTATTTTATAGCTTGTGTGCTTAATAATATCAGCAATATGGGAGAATTTTTTGTAATAGAGGCTTGCAGTAATTGCTGCTGAGGAAAGGAATGTCTTATGGGAATATCAAGAAAAAGGCTTGCCTTGTTTGTGGGACAGGCTGATGAAGCATATCAGAGCCGATTTATAAGCGGCTTCAATAAAAAAGCTCTTGCTGCCGATTTTGATGTGTGCGTGTTCTCAATGTACCGCAAATATCAGGATACTCCCGAAAATGAGCTGGGAGAATCCAACATCTTTTCGCTGATGAATCCCGAAAAGTTTTCAGGTGCTGTTATACTGAAAGACAGTATCCAGACGGAAAACGCAGCAGATAGCCTTGAAAAACGGCTTGAAGCAGAATTCCGCAAGCCAACAGTGGTCATAGAAAAGGAAAGTGACCTGTTCCCGAGTATTTATATGGACGGCTATTCGGCAGTATTCGATATAATCACACACCTCATAGAGGTGCACGGCTGCCGCGATATAGCTTTTATTTCGGGAAAAAAGGGACATAAGCATTCCAAGGAGCGCTTACAGGCTTACCGTGACGCTATGGAAAAGGCAGGGCTGCCAGTCTCGGAAAAGCGTATCAGCTACGGCGATTACTGGTACCAGAGCGGCGAGGTGTATGCAGACCAGCTCCTTTCACAGGGCGGAGCTCTGCCCGATGCTATCGCCTGCGCAAACGACCAGATGGCTATAGGACTTTGCAAGGCTCTTACCGCACGGGGCATAAATATCCCCGAGGATATCGCAGTCGTGGGATATGATTCCACCTATGAGGGACAGACCAGTCCCTGCACTGTAACATCTGCACTTATCCCTGCAAAGGATTTCGGCGAGTACGCCTTTGACTTTCTTATGAAGAAAATGAACGGGCTCATACCCGACGACTTTTCTCTCAAGCCCGAGATGGTGCTTGGCGAGAGCTGCGGCTGTCATAACGAGACCATGCCCCAGTACCAGATAAAGCGTAAAAAGTGGGAGACCGTTACCTCAGAGGAGGGCTACAACTCCGTTTTCAATACAATAGAGGCAAATCTAATCTCTCAGGTATCCCTGCCCGAGTACCTCAATACGGTCTATTCCTATATCTATCAGCTGGGAGACATTAGCGAGCTGCATCTGTGCCTTGACAGCAGATGGGAGAATATGGGGACAGGTATACAGGTAAAGAACGAGGGCTACAGCGAGGAGATGCTCCACGCGGTAAGGTATTACAGCGACCACAAAAACAATATGACAGGACTTGAAAGCAGGTTCATAACATCCGATATGCTGCCCGATCTTGAAGGTGAGGATTATGCTCCTGCGGCATATATATTCACTCCTCTGTTTTTCGGTGAGGACTGCTTCGGCTACGCGGCGGTCAGGTATAAGGATCAGCTATGCTCCTATGACGAGGTCTACAGGCGCTGGATAGATTCGGTAAACAGAGGCTTTGAGGTGCTGAAACGGAATATCTGGCTCAAAGAAGCACAGAAGCGCCTTGAACGTATCCGCAACAGCAAGTTCGCCATATATTCGTATGCCTATGACAGCCTTGACGAAAAGGAAAAGGAGGACTACAGCCTTGTAACGAAGATACTGGACGAGAACCTTTTCGATTATCATTTCCAGCCTATCATCAACGTGAAAAACGGTGAGGTCTTCGCCTATGAGGCTCTTATGCGTGCAAGGAACGATACCAAAGTCTCACCCCTTTCCATAATAAAGTATGCCACCATGCAGGAAAGGCTCTTTGATGTGGAGCGCTCAACTTTTCTGAACGTTCTGCGCATCGTCAGTGAGAACAAGGCCGATTTCGGCGATGCAAAGGTGTTCATAAACAGTATCCCCGGAGTAATGGTCGGCGACGGCGACCTTTCGGATATAAGCGAGCATCTGGCAAAGATCTCGGACAAGGTTGTTATAGAGCTCACGGAAGAAGCGGAGCTTAACGACGATGATCTTATGAAGCTGAAACAGTTCTATAATAAGCTCAACATCGATATCGCTGTTGACGACTACGGCACAGGCTACTCAAATGTCAGCAATCTGCTCAGGTATATGCCTAACTACGTAAAAATAGACCATTCTCTCATAAGCGACATCAATAATCAGTCCAGAAAGCAGCATTTTGTCCGCGAGATAATAGATTTCTGTCACGATAACAATATACTTGCTCTTGCAGAGGGCGTTGAGACCACCGAGGAAATGCGCATCGCCGTTAATCTTGGAGCAGATCTGATACAGGGCTATTATATGGGAGTACCCTCTCCAAAGGTAGTCCGTCAGATCGACGAGAAGCGCCGAAGCGAGCTGAGGCAGTACTACCAGGAGCGCATTGACGGCGAGATGAAAAAGGTATACTACGCAGGCAAGACCCAGCGTATACCTCTTGCACAGCTGCTCAGGGACGGCTACAGCGATATAGTCGTGGGCGCTGAGGGAATGGTATATAAGGATATATCCATTATCGGTATCCCGCACATGAAAACCAATATCCATCTTCGTGTGGAGTCAGGCTACAGCGGAAGGATAAACCTTGAGGACGTATACTTCTCGAATATCAAGAGACGTCCATGTATCGAGCTGGAAGACAATACTGACGTTGTACTGGTACTGCTCGGTACCAATACCCTGTTCGGCTCGGGAATACAGGTGCCTGAGTCCTCAAGGCTGACTCTGGAGGGCAAGGGAGACCTTGAGATCGTGCTCAATGCTGCCGAGTTCTATGGCATAGGCAGCGATCATTACAGCCGCCACGGCGAGCTCATATTCGATCAGGACGGCGCAGTGAATATAGATTGTCACGGTCAGAGAGGAGTTGCCATAGGCTCGGGACTGGGCGGCAAGATATGTATAAACCGCGGCGAATACCATATCAAGTCCAATGATGAGGCTTGTGTGGGAATAGGCACTCTTACAGGCAAGGCTGAGATCACTATTAATATGTGTCTAATAAAAGGAGATTTCATCGTTACCACAGGTGTGCTGATAGGCTCGCTGGAAAACGATGCATCTGTAAGGGTAGTGCACAGCTCGGTCTATTATTACGGCTTTGGCGGAAGCCTTTCCGTGATCGGCTCTGTAAAGGGCAGGGAAGTCTGTATAGATACATATATGATGGGTGCGGAGTTAAACGTAACGGCAGATGAATCCACTCTGCTGGGAGCTCTTAACGGAAGCTCCGTCATAAAGCTCAGCGATTCCGCACTGAAGCTTGAAAGCACGGGAAAGCAGGCACTCCTTTTCGGCGGATACGTTCCCGATACCGAGATAGAGCTGCTTGGCTGTGACACACAGGCGGTAGTTTATTCTGCCATAGGCAGGGACACGCTTGCTCCCGATGAAAAGATACATATCATAAACGGCAGAAGAAGAATAACTATCAACGGCAAAGAGATTGAAAGACCTATCACCTATGATTATACATGACAAGTCATTCAGATGCCGTGAGACAAGTCCATAACAGCAATGACCGCCGAAAGGCGGTTTTTGCATATATATTGATTACAAATTTGTAATTCTATAGACAAAGCCGCAGGAATGTGTTATAATACGAAAGGCGTTTGACCAAAAACAAATCTATAGATCGAGGTATGTGTTATGAAAAAAATGATTTCTGTTCTCACGGCGTTTTCTCTTCTCGCATGTGTACCGACCGCTGCGGTATTTGCAGCCGATACATCTGCAGCATCAGCTTCTGAAACAGCAGCTGATCTGAACAGCACAGCTGTTTCAAAGATGAAGAATATGAATGTCATAATCAAATTGACAGCAGGTGCGCTAAGTGATTCCAAAGAGTTTACCAAGGTAAGTGATACACGCTTCAAGACAGTTGAAAGCGTCAAGGCATTTATCTCCGAGACCTGCACAGGCAGCCTGAAAGATACGCTTCTCCAATACTGCGACAGCAGTCTTACTGTAAAGGAGGATGGCCTTTACGCAAAAACTATGCCAAACTTCTACTATACATTCCTTATGGATAACGGCGTAGTCATCACTGACAGCAGTGCATCTTCCTTCAATGCTATAACGCAGAAAAACGATGAGATGAATGGCTACGGCAAGGCAGTATTTGCTCTTGAGGACGGCAAATGGAAGATAAGCGGCTATGACTTCGGTTTCTTTACAGCAAATAAAAAGACAGAAGACCTTGCAAATGCCGCATATGTAAGGATTTTCCACCTGCAGACCATTCTGGATCTGCTGGCATACGGCGCTCCCGCTGATTCAAAGGACAAGATAACTGTTGACGGCAAAACATACGGCAAGGTAAAAGATGACCTGCAGGTATGGAAGATCTATTCCATGAAGGAGTATATCACCGAACACTGCACAGGTGCGCTCCGCGATGATCTCATCAAGCAGGTCGAGGATCGCTATGTTGAAAAGGACGATGTTTTATATGCAGTCATCGGTGCAAGAGGAGCTCTTGATTTCAATCTTGATGGCAGCGTAACTGTTTCAAATGTAAGTGCAAACGGCTTCACAGCAACTACAGTTGAAAAGAGCGACAAGGACGGCTACGGCAGAGTTGTTCTTGCTGCTGACGGCGACAAATGGCTTGTAAAGAGCTATGAGTTCGTTGATTCAAACGATGCGCCTGCATATACTCTGGGCGATGTGGATAACGACGGTAAAATAAACGCAGTTGATGCTTCGACTGTTCTCACATATTACGCTAACGTTTCCACCAATAAGGACGGCGGCTTCACCGAGGATCAGAAGATGTCAGCAAATGTTAACAGCGACAATGCGATAAATGCTGTAGATGCGTCCTGTATCCTTTCTTACTATGCATATGTTTCGACTGCTAAGGACGAGATCGTAAGCATTGAGGAATTCCTGAAAAAATAATGGCTCTTGCAGCATACAGCAAAAAAGCTCCGACCATATGGTCGGAGCTTTTGATCTTGATTTGCCTTTATCAAGCGCGTGTGTGTACCTGACCGCCTGCAAGTGTCTTGCCGTGAGCCTTAGCCATGTCAGAGATGTTTACGTTCTGGTAGCCATTCTGTGCCAGCCATGGGAGTACCTCTTCCATAGCAGCTGCTGTTGTAGCGTAGTTCTCGTGGCAGAGCACGATAGCGCCTTCAAGGGTACCGTTCTGTGCTGCTGTCTTGATCTTGCTTACGATCTGATCCTTGGAAGCATTGTTCCAGTCGCCTGTGTCGATCGCACAGCTGATAAGCGGTACATCGTTGAGTGTGGACTGAACTGTAGCGCTGCTCTCAAGGTAAGGAAGTCTCATAAGGTGTGAGGGCTCAGTGCCGATGATGCTCTTGAGCTTGCTGTTGCACTGCTCCCACTCGCTTCTGATCTGAGATGAGCCAAGTGAGCCGAGGTGAGGATGAGTGTTGGTGTGGTTAGCGACCTCCATGCCTTTCTCATACTCATACTTGATCTGCTCGTTTGTCTTGATCCAGTTGCCTACATTGAAGAATGTAGCTGTCATGCCGTTCTTTGAAAGAGCATTGATTATTCTGTAAGCAGGGTCTGATGTGCTTGTAGCTGATGCACCGTCGTCGAATGAGATAGCGCAGAGCTTCTTGGAAGTGTCAACTTTACCGGGCTCGGGAGTCTTAACTTCGCCAACGTGCCCCTGACCTGTTACTACTGAAGACTTTGTGCCTGCTGATGCTGCAAGTACTTCGTCAAGATAGAAGTCCATAGTATCACCTGATCCGTCCATAGTTTCAACATAGAGTATCATATCGCCTGAGTTATCGGGAATAGTGAATTCTGTGTTTTCCAGCTTTGTCCATTCGCCGTTCTTACATGTTTCTGATGCGATAGCAGTGTAAGTAACGGAGTCGCCTGAGCCCTGCTGGAGTGAGAGCTGGAACTTAACGTCCTTGCCTGACTGCTGGAGTATAGCAGCGCTGAAGCTGTATGTCTCGCCTGCCTTGAAGTCAGAGCCGAGAGTATAAGCTGCGCCGTTCCATGCAGCTGATCTGCCTGAAACGTAGAGTGACTTGCCTGAGTAGTAGCTGTCATCGCTTGCAGCAACGGAAGCATTTCCTCTGCCTGTCCAGCTGTCTGTGCTTGAATCGAATGAGCTCTTGAAGTATGTCTTTGCAACGGGAGCAACTGTAGTTGTAGCTGCCTCTGTTGTAGTTGCCTTGGTAGTTGGAGCCTGTGTTGTAGGCTGAGTTGCAGGAGTTACGTTTATATTGCCTGCATAGCTCTCAGGGAGCTTTGTTATAGTGCCTAAGAGGAACTTCTGGATAACGAGGGCGTCATTTGATGTGATACCGCCGCCTGCCTCGCTTACGTCTGCGTTATAAACGCCTGGCTCTGTGAGCTTGTACTTGTTTGGGTTAGCCAGTGACTGCATGATAAGAACTACGTCAGCCATGTCCACGCCGCCGTCGTTGTTAGCGTCGCCCCACTTGGAGACCTTTGCGTCAAGTGCAGCCTTTGGATCGGCAGTTGTTGTAACGATCGGTGCAGCTGTAGTAGTGGTCGTGGTCGTTGTGGTGGTTGTAGTAGTTGTTGTTGTAACAGCCTTTGGACCGTCGATAACTGTGCCAGCCTTAGCAACGATTGCTTCGTCGATAGCAAAGTCATCTGTGCCTTCCTCAGTCTCAACATAGAGCTTGATGTTGGAAGCTCCCGTTGGGATAGTGTAGTTTGGATTTGCAAGCTGTACGTACTCGCCGTTGGAAACTCCGTCTGCAATGTGACCGTACTTGGTCTCGCCGTCGGCAGTATACTCGATGGAGAGCATCATGTTGCCTGAGCCCTTTGCTGCAACGCTGAAGCTGTAGGACTCGCCTGCCTTGAATGTAAGGTAGTCGAGGGTCTTCATTGCGCCGTGCCATGCACTGGTTCTGCCAGATACTGTGAGAGCCTTGCTGCCTGCGTATGCTGAACCGCCTGTGGAAACTGTAGCACCGCCTCTGCCTTCCCAGCCGTTGCTGTCGTCCTCGAATGTGTCGTGGTAGTAATAACCGTTTGCATCAGGCTCGATAGGCTCGGGAGGTGTGGGATCCTTGCCGCCCACGAAGCCCTTGCCATCGCTTTCAAGAGCCACAACGAATGTGGAAACGCTGTTTGCGGGGAGCTGTGCTGTGAACGATGAACCGCTTGCTGAAACTCCGTTTATGCTTGCGATATTCTCGCTGCCCGATGTTCTGTAGGTCTCAACGCCTGTAACGTTTCTGCCGCTGAGGGTGAACTGCTGACTTACTGCACCGCTGCCCTTATTGATTGCGACTACTGTAGCCTGTGTGTCGCTGTGCTTATATGCTGATACAAGAATGTTTGTATTTGGCTGCTCTGTTGCGTCGATACGAACGTCGCCCGGGCGAACCCACTTGGAGAACTGTGCCATAGCGTAACCACGCTTGGAAATCTTACCGGTATCCCACATCGGGCTGTACTGACGGCGGATATACCACCATACGTAAGCATTCATGTTACCAACAACTAAAGCATTGTGGATATTTTCAGCTACCTTAACGCCCTCGGGCCAGCGGTCAGCGGAGTTGTTATCACTATTTGGAACGTAAACCTCGGTCATCCAAATTTCCTTGCCGCACTGTTCAAGGGCAGGGAAATCCATCTGGCTGCGCTGTGTTCCGTAGAAGTGTGTACCGAACATGTCGCAGTTTGCCATTGCCTTGGAGTTGTTGAGGATAGCGTTGTAGAAGCTCTTATTGTAGCTGAAGCTTTCAGGTGACATGAGCTTTGTTGTTGTGCCTGCTGTTACGGACTTACCGTAGTTTGCAATGAAGTTTGCCGCACGGTCAGCTGTCCATGCTGTCCACTCGCCCGACCAGTCAGGCTCGTTCTGAACAGAGATAGAATTGAGCTGAACGCCTTGATTGTTGCAGTACTTGATGAAGTCATTGAGGTGCTGAGCGTACTGAGCTTCTGCGCCCTGTTTAAGCACATACTGACCGCCTGTAGGACCGCCTGTGCCGTTTGTTCTCATTGAAGCTGGCGGATTCCAAGGTGTAGCAAATACTGTAGCGCCGAGCTTCTGAGCTCTCTGAGCTGTTGGAATAGCGTTCTTCCATGCATTCTTGTCATCGCTGACGAAGATACGCAGAATTGTAAGTCCCAGCTCGTCGGCGCCGTTTCCGAATGCCTTCTGCACCTGAGCCTCGGTCATGTCTCCGGGAGCGCCGTTCTGAGCATTATAGCTCTGCCACTCTGGGTGGTTCATACCGCCGAAGCCGCGTATCGTCTGGTACTCCTTGTTTGTGTTGATGGTGCACGCACCTGCTGCCTCTGCACTGAGAGGTGCCGCTGACGGAAGCGGAAGTGACGAAGCTGTACTTGCCAGCATTGCTCCCGCCATAACTGCCGAAACAGCAGTCTTGAATTTGCGAGTAATGTTCATTTTAATATCCTCCTCAAATACGGATTTGTTTCGTACATAATATCCCCATAATAAAGGAACTAATTATATTGTAAAGCCTATTTAATGGATTGTCAACGCAAAAAATCAATAAAAGGTGGACAAAATGAGATATTTTGAAACAAAATATATATATGTCAAAGAATATAACTGCCGCTTACTGTAAGATTTGATAGTTTGCAATGGCGGAGCTGTCAGCGCAATGGTCATTGCCGATGAGAAAGCCGACTCTTATCGTGCACAGGTGTATGAGATACAGGATAGCGTATCTGCATTTGCGGATAGGCTGTTATTTTTTGGCATGAAACACTTGAAAAAGACAATTTTTGTATTGACAATCAATTACATCTGTGTTATAATGCTAAATGCCTTTAAGTATATAAATACTGATGATTAACAAAAAGTATAATTATCTGAAAGAGGCTTAAAAACTTCTGTACAAACGTAATATGTTCTCACTCTCAATTCTGCTCTGTCTTTTTATTCGATCAGTACAACAAAGGCTTCTTTAATAAGACATTTATTAAAACTGAGGAGGACATAATAATGAAAAGATCAGGCAGTCGGAAAAAAATGACAGCTATCTTAGTGACAGCTGCTCTTGCAGCAGGTGCAGTGGCTGTGGATACAGGAGCATTATCAGTGTTCAGCAGCGGTATCGCTGCTCATGCAGCATCAGAGGAAAAGGCACCTGCATTAGGTACTTTTTATAAGGTGGGAGATACTATCGCTGTAACAGGTGCAACGTGGTTTGTTATCGATGATGATCCCGCATCAGGTAATCCTGTAGTAAAGCTCGAGAGCAATTTAAAAATTACAGCATACGAAAGCTCCGATACTGATAATCAGTACATATGGAAAACAGGCGATACCATGTTTACAGAAGTACACAATGGCTTTTACATAACACGCAGGGACTCTGCCGCTGTTCCCGAGGGCTTCTATATAACAGGCGGCAAGGGGACGGAAAGCGCTCCTTTCACTGTGGGGCTCGGTGTCCCTAAGTTCAGCAGCAAGAATATAACTCTTAATGACGGTATCGGTATGAACTTTATTGTGGATGAAGCTTATGAAAGCAACGCAGCTGATCTTAAAGTCAAGTTATCAGGCAAATGCGATGAGGCAGGCGATGAGCTCCATGAGCTTGAGCTCAGAACTGTCGGCGGCAAGGAAGTTTACTGCGTTACTGCCAATGTTACCGCAGACAATATGAACAGCAAGATCACTGCTCAGCTTTATTACGGTGACAATAAAACACCTATAGATACACTGGCATTTTCAGTAAATGAGTACCTTGATTCTCTTGACACCAAGACTGATAAAAAGCTTGATGCTCTTGTAAAAGCAACAAGACAGTACGGAAAGGTCTCGGAAGCCTATTTCGGCAGCAGCACCCTGCCCAAGGTAAAGGATCATTCAGATGAGATAGTCAATTCAAAAACTGTATTCGGCGAATACTCTTTCAATAAGTATCAGCCCATGTTTGATCCGGATACAGCCCTTATCTCGCTTGTTCTGAACTCAAAGCTCTCAGTTCGTCTGTATACAGCCAAGTACGAGGAGACACACCATGATGTGGCTGCATACGATATCTGGACCTTTGACGAAAACAATAAGCTTAATATCTCGCCCTTTGAGGTTATATATGCATTTGAGGGCGCAAACGGAAAGGTCTGCTTTGAGATCCCAAATATTATGCCTACACAGCTTGGCACAACATTCAATGTAAACTATCAGGGTACTGATTACCTATTCACACCTATGGCATGGGCTTACCGAATTATGAGCAGCGAAAAGCCTCTTGACAAGGACGTTGCAATGGCTAATGCGCTCTATGAGTATTTTATCGCTGCAGCAGATTATGCCGATTAAGCAAAGGCATATTATCTGAACGCTGAAGAAAGGAACGATACAGGGATAATTATGAAAAAAACGATATTTATTTTTCTTGCTGCATCTCTGCTCCTTACAGGGTGTAACGGCGGAGACAGCAGCAGCGGCATGAGCAAGCAGCCTTCTGATGTGAAAGTTACAACAGCTGCGATCACAGAAGAAAAAAACGATACAACCAATACAACAGAAGGTATCACTTCTGAAATTGTGACGGAGACCAATGAAAAGCCGTCCGAGAGCTCAGAGCCTGAGACTGTGCCGATAACAACAGAAAAACAACAGCAGGAAACTGTAACTGAGAACGCAGAACCGACCGAAGAAGCTGTAACAGCCCCGGACAGCGGCGTAAAGGTTAATGCAGACGGTTCAATAGATCTTCCCATAATCCCTGTTGATTAAAAAGCAGTATCCCATGGAGCTTTATTGTCATTCGCTATGACAGCACATGGAATAGGGGCAGATACTGCCTGACCTGAGCACATAATAAAATAACAGCCTTGTTCCCCGAGTTTGGGAGAGCAAGGCTGTTTTTTGTTATCCGTTATGCGTTTTGGCAGATGTAATTGATATAATCAAATAATCGCCGCACAAGTTTAAAAATTGCATTTTTTCTACATACAATTCCGCTATTTAAAGCCTTTTACCGGTCGAGTTTAAGACTATTTTAAGATTGGCACGTTATTATTTAAATACATTTATTGTTTTTATATTTTTTAGGAGGATGAAAAAAATGAAAAAGAAAAACATTCTTGCAGGCATATTATCTGCCTGCGTCGTCGGTTCTGCGGCAGTCCTGACTCTCACAGGCTCAGCAGCCGACAAGCTGTACGGCGACGCCAACTTAGACGGCTCGGTTGATATGTCGGACTGCGTTCTCGTTATGCAGTCTCTGGCTAACCCCTCAAAGTTCGGCACTACAGGTACAGACGCAAAACACCTTACCCTTGACGGTGCAGACCTTGCTGACGTTTCGGAGCGCGGCAACGGTATCACCGCCAATGACGCCCTCTCTATCCAGCGTTACCTTCTCGGCATTATAAAGAGCCTGCCCGAGAGCGTCGCAGAAGGAAATAACGGCGACAGCTCCTCAAAGGACGAGGAAAGCACAAAGATACACCTCAAGGACAATGCCATAACTGTTGACGGACAGTACGCTGTGGCAGACGGCTCCAAGGTCACTATCTCTCATTCGGGAAGCTACACCATTGACGGTACTCTTTCAGACGGTCAGATCTACGTTGAAGTTCCCGATGCTGAAGCTGACAAGGGCACTGTAAAGCTCATATTCAGCGGCGTGAATATCACAGGCAAGAGCGCTCCTGCCGTATTTGTAAAGAATGCGGACAAGACCTCCATCACTATCGCTGACGGAACCGAGAATACTATCTCGGACGGCACTGCCGCTTATACGGGCGATAACGAGAAAAACGCCGTTATCGAAGCCAAGGACGACCTTACAATAAAGGGCGGAGACAAGGGCACAGGTACACTTACCATAACCGCTAACATTCAGCCTGCTATCGAGTGCAACAACGATATAAAGTTCACAGGCGGCACCACAAGCATTGATACTCTCAATGAAACAGAGCCCAACGATGCAGTAAAGGGCAAGTCCTCTGTTACAGTCAAGGACGGCAAGCTCTATATCAAGTCCGAGGGCGACGGTATCAAATCAACAAAGGGCAATGTTGACCTCTCGGGCGGCGAAGTCGTTATCAAGTGCGGCAACGACGCTGTACAGGCTGAGACAGCTATCAACATCAGCGGCGGTGATATCTCCGCATTCGGCGACAAGGGACTTACAAGTGCAGGCACTATCAGTATCACAGGCGGCGAGCTCATAGCAACAGCTACCGACTGCCAGTGCGAGAACCTGACCTCGACAGAGCAGAACACCCTTATGTTCGACTTCGTAAAGGAATGGTCAAAGAACAATCCTATCGCTCTTACAGATTCCTCAAATAAGGAGCTCTTTGATAAGAATACGGGCAAGAAGTTCAGATATGCAATAGTTTCATCATCAAGTATCGGCAGCGACGAGTATAAGCTCTTCACAGGCGGTATCAAGATGAAGCACAGCACAGGCAGCACCTTCAAGGCTGGCAAGCCTGCTTCATACAAGGAAGTAAACAATGACATGGAGAACGAGGAGCAGCTCTACAGCGAGCTCTTCAGTCAGAAAATGATCCACAAGATCGACGTCAAAATGGACGAAGCCAAGTGGGAGGAGCTCCTCAAAAACGCAAGCAAGGAGGAGTGGAATCCCTGCGACGTTATTATCGACGGCGAGGAATACAAGAACGTGGGCATCAGAACCAAGGGCAACAGCTCCCTTATGATGGCTCAGAACGGCAAGTACAGCTTCCGCATCAAAATGGACAAGTACGATAAGGAGACAAACTACCACGGTCTTACTGAGCTCTGCATGAACAATATGCTCATGGACGCTTCCTGCCTCAGAGATATTATCTGCTACAACGCAATGTATGAGATAGACGGCGTTGCTCCTCATGCTGCACATACAGATATGTACCTTAACGGACAGCTTTACAGCTTCTATCTGCTGGCTGAGCAGCCGGGTACTACAGTTGCAGAGCGCTATGCCGTAGATGATGATTCGGTACTCTACAAGGCTACCGAAAGAGCAGGCAACGGCGGCGGCTGGGGCTTCGGCGGCGACAGCTACTGCTCATTCACAGAGAACATGACTCCCGACAGATTTGACGTCAAGTTCGGCAAAGACGATAATTACCAGCATATCGTCGATATACAGACAGCTATCAACAAGCTGACTCCTACAGACTACAAGTTCATCGAGGACGTTATCGACGTACCAAGCTTCCTCAAGGGCTTTGCAGTAAACTCTATTTTCTGCAACTACGACAGCTACAACGGCTCACTTGCCCATAACTACTACCTCATGTACTCGGGCGGCAAGGCATATTTCGTAGGCTGGGACTACAACCTCTGTCTCGGCAACTTCACAGGCGGCGCAAGCTCCGTAACATCTGATATCACCACAAGTCTCTATCAGTCAACTGTTGAAGACCGTCCGCTGGCAAAGCTTCTTCAGGTGCCCGAATACTATGATATGTATGTGGATATCGTAAACGATATCATGGATTACTACAGTGATCCCGAATCATATGTTGCTGATTATGCAAAGAAGATACGCTCACACGTAGCAGCTGATCCCCGTGCTTCATTCACTATTGATGAATTTGATGTAAACACTTCAAAGAGCGCTGAGGGACTCCAGTACAGCGAAGAGGATACAGGCATGAGCTGGGGCAACTGGAACGGCAACGGCGGAGATGCTAACGGAGAAGGCGGTGCATGGCCGGGCTTTGGCGGAGATGCCAACGGAGAAGGCGGTGCATGGCCGGGCTTTGGCGGTGACGCCAACGGAGAAGGCGGTGCATGGCCGGGCTTTGGCGGCGACGCTAACGGTGCAGGCGGCTGGCAGGGCTTCGGTGACGCAAGCTTCGACTGGGCTAATGTTGATTGGAGCAACATGGACTGGGGCGACATGGACTTCGGCGATATGGACTGGGGCAACATGGACTTCGGCGGCGGAATGTTCGGCGGCGGTCAGACCTCAGTTGTTGACTTCCTTATCAAGAGATTTGAGATAATCCGCGAAGCACTCAAAAAATGATAAGCATATTGCTGTAAGGCAGTAATACCGATAAAAAGTATAAAACGGCTAATGAAGGCTTTAATGCTGACATTAGCCGTTTTTAATTATAGACCGTATACAGTATACTCTTGATTAGAACGTAATACTGTGGTATACTGTTGATAGGGAAAGCTGAATTTTCAGGGAGGTTTTTATGCGGAAGGAGATCAGACGATGCCTTGATAATCTTGTCAGCATCGGAACAGGAGTTGCATTGTTCGGCATATGGACAGTAATTCGTATCATCATGACTATCATATTGGAACGCGATATGCTGATAAGTCAGATAAAAAACACTGTCGAGCTGAGCACAGGACAGATAATGATCATATTAGGGATCATCATAGTATTTTTTTTCGCTTGTGATACTCAGCATTCATTTGTACATCGGGCTTTCAGCCCGTAAAGAGGGGCTTGGCGGGAAAAAGCGGACCGGCTACCTTATCGCAAACGGTCTTTACATAATCGTATACTGCATTGGTATCACAGCGGAGATAATAAACTTCACATGGGCTTTTCGCACCATTACCGAGGGCATCGCTACTATTTTCATTGATATCACCATGCTCGTCACACTGGGGGAGCTTATGTTCAACGCCGTCCGCGTCAGAAAACTGACGGGGCAGCTCACAGAAACGGAGACGAGATAATGCAGGCTGATTTTCATTACTATGCGACCTACTGCGCAGCTTTTCTTGCAGGGTATTCCCATGAGGAATGTCTGTCTGCTACAGCTCTCAGTTTGTGGACTTGTGTTCACGGACCTATCTGTCAAGGCTGAAAGCTCCTTTATCGGCGGCTACCACACAGCTTCAGCTTGAACTTATGGACGCAAGCACCGATCCGATAGGATTGCATGACATCACACGCATATGGGCGTCCTTTCATTTCCTGCTACGAGATCTTTATGCCGAGCGCAAGAAATGCTCAAAGCGCTATCGCAGCAAATACCGTCTTATCTGCGGACCTAACGGCGACCTTGCTGCAATGACCGTAGAGCTTGCCAAGGGTAAGAGCTTACAGGCAGTCGGCGTTGCAATGCACGTCATTGCTGACACATGGGCTCATCAGTATTTCGCAGGTACGCCCTCTCTCGTCATAAACAATACTGACCGATATTTTTTTGAGATACTTCCCGACGGAGAGCACAGGATACAGTTCAGGCACAGTGCCTCCGCACCTGACGACATCGAGCAGAGTATTTACACCTCCTCACTCTTTCAGAGCAATGAAAATACCATTATGAACCTCGGTCACGGACGTGCAGGACATCTGCCCGATTACAGCTTCATGCGCTACAAATATCTCCCTGCATGGGGAGATTACGAGGAGGTAATAAAGGACAATCCCTCAGACTACTATCACGCATTCTGTCAGCTCATATTTGCTATGCAGTATCTGCGCGGTGAACGCTCTGCCTTTGAGTTGGATAAATACGCATGGGATACAGCTGCTCCCTATGAGAAAACTATCAAAGACATTCTTGAAAAACGGCAGCTTGATTCCTGCGCTGACTGGGCAGGATTTGCAAGGTCGCTCTCGGGACAGGACGTGCCCGATTTCGATAAAAACCGATACGAACAGGAATACTTAAAGACTGACAAAAAAGCCAAAGACGATACCTTCCTCGGTAAATTCATTCTTGCGGCACTTGCGCAGAAAAGTATGGTCACAAATCAGATATTCCGCTCAGGCAATATGCTTGCAGGCTTCTCAGTTGACTTTGCAGCTAAGGGCTTTCGCGGCATTCGCGATTTCAAGAGGCTCGTTAAGCAGTCGGAAAGGGGGCGCGATAATGGGTAAGCTCGGACGTATACGCAATGTTTTTGTCGGTATCCTCATGCTGCTGCTGAGTCTTATTATGCTCCTGCTCAAACCTGAGGACGCTTTTCTGATCGCGGCGGTAATACTCTCGCTGGCTCTGCTTATCACAGGAATACGCCTGCTCGTATACTATTTCACAATGGCGCGCCATATGGTAGGCGGAAAGAAACAGCTGTATGTGGGGCTGATAGTTCTTGATTTCGGTATCTTCACTATGACGCTGACCAAGATACCACACCTGTATCTGATACTCTATCTGCTGGGCACACACGCTTTCGGCGGTGGGATAAACATTCTCCGCGCACTGGAAGCAAAGCGCAACGGTGCGCCATGGAAGCTGAAATTAAGTCAGGGCATCGTGAATATCATTGTTGCAGTACTGTGTCTGTTCTCGCTGGAATCCACAAAGCTGCTGGTAATTACTGTACTGTCTTGGACTTATCTACTCGGCTCTGGTTCGCATTATCTCCGCATTCAGACGAACCTCGATCGTGTATATACAGTGAGGAAACAATAAAAATCAGAGGACGGCATGAGCCGTCCTCTTCAGTTTTATTCATTTATTTCTGTAAGGATCTCCTGCGACAGCCATTATTTCTTTTTCATATATTCTTCGATAGGTATGATCTCTTCCTTGGTGGTAGAAGTATATGCATAGTATGAAAGGATATATGAGGCATCTACAGCGTTGATATCACCGTTGTTATCAATATCGGCTGCCTTCTTCTGAGCTTCGGTTAAGCCGCCGTCCTTATTTGTGGAGATGTTTGCGTAGTATGTAAGGACTGTAGAAGCGTCTACAGCATTGATCTTGCCGTCGTTGTTTACATCGCCTAATTTGTACTCAACAGGTTTTGTTGTACCTGTTGTAACAGTTGTTGTTACGATCGTTGTTGTACTTGTAACAGGCTTAGCCGATGTTGTAGTGGAAGTCTTGGCAGGAGCCGCTGTTGTGCTTGTAACAGGCTTAGCAGTAGTTGTAGTTGATGTAGTTACAGCAGTTGTTGTGGTAGTCACTGCCGGTGTCTCACTGCTGACAAGCTTTATATCAGCCATAGCATATTCAGAACCGCCTTCACGGTCAAGGTAGAAACGAACATACTCTGCGTCACTTGTATCAATAGTATAGTCTTTTACGAGCATATCAGATGTAAGCGGTATGCTCTCGGTCTCAAGTCCGTTTTTATATACTATAAGCTTGGCATCGCTTTTACCGGTTTCATCTACATGACCGATCTTGAAGTTAATGCTCTTGACATTTTCTGTGTTGAAGCTTACAGCCGAGTCATATGAACCATACTCGCCGTAGTATCTTATTCCCTGAGTATATTCATCGCCGCTCATAAAGAACTTGTTTATCTTCGGACTCTCGCCGTTATAGATAGTGACTCTGTTGGAGTTATATCCTGATTTAAGGAAATCCTTGACCGTATCGTACTTTGGAACGACATGAGGATTTGAAGTCTTTCTGTCATCGGCTGCGATATCTGCAAGTGCAAACTTTGTTCCGCCCTCACGGTCAAGGTATACACGCAGAACATTACCCTTTGAAACATCGATGCTGTAATCCTGTAATTTCATCCACCATTCCAGATCCACCTTGTCAATAAGCTCCTCATCAAGATAAACGTACATCATACCGTCATAGTATCCTGAATCATCAACATGTCCCATAGTCCATGATATTTTATTGACATCTTCAACATTCAGGCATACATTGGAATCATAGGCGCCGTAATCACCTGTGAGCACGATACCCTCATAGTATGTTCTGCCGTTCATGTTATAATAGTCTGCCTTGGTGCTTCCGTTATACCAACTGATATAATTAGTATTGAACACGCTGTCAATAAACTTGCTCACCTTATCATATTTAGGTGTGGTATAATCTATCTCGGGTGCAAGAGCATCTGCATGGATATTCATAAGTGCATAGGTACACTGGCTGTCTGCCTTCAATACAAAGCGCAGGTTCTTTGTGCCCTTTAAGTCTACCTCACATTCGCTTATGGGCATATAGGCTTTAAGGGGTATCGCATCGTATTCTTCGTTGTCACGGTAAATGTAAAGGACTCCGTTCTGAGCGCCGCTGTTATCGACTCTTCCTATGTTGAAGGACAGCTTGTCGATATTCTCAACATTATATGTCAGAGTCGGGATATCTGTGCTGTATTGGTATTTGAATGTGAGTCCCTGATAATATGTACGACCGTTTACATTATAGCTGTTTGCCTTGCTGGAGCCTGTGTACTTTGTAACATTTGTATTATTGAAGCCGCTGTCAATAAAAGCACTTGCCTTTGAGAACGTCGGTATACTGCATTCAATGCCTGCATCAAGAGAATCGGCTTTTATGTCTGCTATCGCATACTGGTTATCGTTCTGCTCAAGCTCTATACGGATCACCTTAGCTCCCTTCGGCAGATCAAGCTCAAATTTTTCAAGCTCCATGTTCCATGTAAGATTACTGCTTTCGGTAAGCTCGTCATCTACATATACATTGAGCTTTCCTGCGTATCTGTAGGCATTGTCGATGTGACCTATGGTCCAGCTGAGCTTTGAGATGCCCTCAACATTCATTGAAACAGTAGTGTACTCATTGCTGTATGAACCTGTAAAAACTATACCCTGATGGTATGTTCTGCCGTTCATATTGAAGCCGGCTGTTTTATCGTTTCCCTGATATATCTTGACATGATTGCTGTCAAAGCAGCCTGTAAGTATATCGCCGACCTTGCTGTACTCGCGAGCCTTTGCAGTGACAGACGGGGATTCCTTATCAGATGTGACATCTCCCATAGCGTAGCTGCCGTAGCTTGAACCCTCCATTACGATCTTGATCTTTGAAGCCTTGGAAACGTCAATATCATAATCCATGGCGAGCATATACCATGAAATTGGTACGCTGTCTGCAAGCTCATCATCAAGATACACTTTCATGGTCATATTGTATCTGTCTGTATTGTCAACGTGTCCCAGCTTCCACGAAAGCTTATTGATATTTTCAACATTGAAGGTTATACTTGACTTTCCCGTAAGAACTACGCCCTGATAATAGATCCTTCCGTCCATTTGAAAAGCAGCCTTATCCGAATTTGAATGGCACACAGCGTTGCTTTTATCTGTTGCTTTGAGAGAGGGAAGTACATTTACCTGTTCAGTAGATGCAGCACTGACTGTTATGGCATTGTCATTAACGAAATTGTTCATAAAAGGAACGGTACTGAATGACATTGACATTGCCAGAACAGCAGCAAAGAGTTTTTTGTGGTTCATTTGATCATCCTCCGATATATAAAAATCTTATACAATTATATCATTGATTTATAAAGCTGTCAATAATGGTAACGCACTCGGGAACTACTTAACAGCCATGGCAGAGTGGGAAAGCTTATGCATATAACATGAGTTTTTCTAATATAATCCAGTGACCAATTATCGAAAAAAGGAGAAACTGAAATGAGAAAAACACACAGAAAAATAGTCAGCGGAGCACTTTTATGCGGCTGTGCGCTGTTCACACTATACGGAGCTTCACGTATCGCCGAGAGAGCAGAAAATGGAGCGCTTCCTGTGACACTCACAGACCTTGACAATGAGAAGCCTGTCATAATCATCGATGCCGGACATGGCGAATCAACTTAAATATAGTTCATCCCCGAGGGGAACTTTTCTGTTATTTATAGTTTTCCCAGCTGGTGTCGAACCAGCTCATATCCTTTTCGGGAACAGGTTCTGCCTTGTCATTTAACTTTACATCGAAGTACATACCAATTGAGTCTATATCTCCGTTTTTAAGGTACGAAATATCTAACATTGGTATTCCTGTTTCCTTGTCGATGTAGAGTAAATATCTATCTCTTTCATATTCATCATAATCCTTTTCGGGACGCTTTCCTTCAATAATATAGCAGTCTCTGCCCTCAAAGTTTATGTCTCCCGTGATATTCCATGTACTGAAGTCGTAGAGATAATTAGTCACAAGTCCTATTCCGTCAGGGCAAAGAGTATTCTTAATCATGTGAGAATCATAGAAGGACTCATGTCCGGAATTTAATCTGATCGCTTCAAAGCCTTTGTATTTATCGGCGTCGCTGTCACGATAAAAACGATTATTCCAGTGGTACCAGCTGTATTCTTTTCCGTTGGATTCGTCTCTGTCAAGGTCCATTGGATTATGCCAGTAATAAAGTTTTTCGCCGTCACAATAGTCTTCATTTTCTCTTTCATGGTCTGGATTTATAGTCTTTTTTGCGTATTCAGCCAAGCCTGAGATATCGTCACTTCCGTTGTATCCGTCGCCGTAATATCCAAAGTCATATGATCTTGCTGCTCTGTTATCTGCACATAAAATACGGTAGCTTACGGAATAATCCATATCTTCATCAGAAGAATCCTCTGGAATTTTTTCGAAATGAGCATTTTTTGCGCTTATCTTGTCATAAAGGTCAACGCTGTTCATCATCTTGTCTACAATATTAAGCTTCTGAACATCAAGCTCAGGACCAGTAGGCTCTAAGTGGAATCGGGATCGCCAAGCTCTTTTATCTTGCCGAGAATAATACGGGACTGCTCCTTGAGCTCTGTTTTTTCGGCGATGTCATCGTCATCGCGGAGCTCGTTGATAGTGTTTTGCAGAATGCCGCAATAAAGGACTTGTATAAACCATCTGGAATAGCTATAATAAATATATATTTGTTTTTAAGTTTAGGGAGGGTGTGACAATGTACAAAATAAAAAAGCATCTTTTGTCAGCTTTGACTGCCTTCGCTGTAACAGCGGCAGCTATGACTGTTTTTCCTGTAAATGCTGTGGGAGAGACGGGGGCTTCAGAGGTGACAAAAAGTGTCGAGGCAAGTCTGACTTATTATGACGAGGAATTCAAGGCTCCTTATTCATGCAATGACCTCATGGCATGGAAGGCGGATGACGATGATGGCGAGGCAACAATCGTTCGTAATTCTGTGGGCGGTTATTACGTTTGTAACTGGGACAGTACAAGACTTGCGGAGTTCCTTGTTGGTGAGGGAAAGGTACAGTCTATAGACGAGGTCAAGGATTGCTTCGTAAAATATGAGGCAGCCCTTAAAGGCACAGAAAGCTATGCTATTGGAGCTGTGGCGGAATGCTACGATGCTGAGAATAAAAAAGCAGCAGAAATAAGAGTTCTTGACTCATATACAGAGGACGCTTTCAGTGCAGATACCGATAATGCAAAAAAAATAAGCATAAACGGCGCTGATTACTATGTAAGCATCACTGAAGAGGAGAACGTTCCTGTTGAGATCATATATATTGTCCGCTGCGAGAGCCTTGAGGGTGACAGCATAAGCGAAAAGATAGACTTTAAGGCGATAGACGCCGAGTTAAAGGATAATGGCTTTAAAATAGAAATAGGTAAGCAGCCTAAGCTTTATATCCGCGGAACAGGCGAAAAGGGAAAGATATTCGTGAATGATGTTACTTTGGCCAATGTTCCTCACAAGGAGAGTATAAAAGTTGAGAACCATTATGACTCACGCAACCCTGTCTGGCTTAATGGACAGTATTACTCCTATTCGTCGCTGGATAAAGGCTTACGCAACGGAATGACGGTCTCTGATGACGGAACAGCTCACTGTATGTATGAAAATTGTAATACCAATTCGGACAGTGCGTTTTTCAGAGGTATTCTTGACGAAAAGGCAGTGTCTTTTGATGAATATGAAAAGATGAACGTTCACTATGAGACGACAATAAAGGCTAAGGACAAATATGCAGTGGGAGTTGAGCTCTTTGATCGTGACAGTATAACGTCGATAAATATTGTTCAGTTCAGTAATACAAAGGACTTTGTGGACGACGGTCATGACAGGGCTGATGTTGAACATCTTGACTGTGTTGAGGTAGACGGTATCAAGTATGATATTTATTCAAGGACATTTAACTATGAGTCCTGTATGAGCTTGCCTGCACCGCAGATATGGTGCATATCACAGGTCAGCTTTGAACAGGAGGGCTACGGAGCAGTTGGCGATATTGATCTCAAGAAACATTACGATGTTTGGCTAAAGAACTATTTGGAAAAGACAAACAAGATAAGCGAAATACTAATGTTTGCTGAATCATTTGGTACCGGAAGAGGTGAATTTGACCTTGAAAATGCTGAATTTGATCTTGTAAAGAAAGATGACATATATAACAGAGTGATTGACAATACATCGATAAACGCTCCTGCCGAGCCTATTATTGAGGGCGGCAGCATGGTTTTCTGTACAGAGAACGGAAAGTGTACCCTCAAAAAGAACGGCACTATCGTCGGTGACTGTTTCCAGAATTATGATGACAGCGTTTTCAAGTTTGGAAAGAGCATGAACTTTGAAATGGCAGACGAGCAGATAGACAATGATAAGGGCGACTTTATCAATATGAATTTCAAGGCTAATATAAGCACAGATGGTAATTACAGCATAGGTGCTGAGGGCCGAATGTGTGATGAGCACGGCGAGGAATACATAGATTTTTATATGTATCCTGTGCTGAATTATGATGCTGTTCCAAAAGAAGCCAAGTATCTCGGTACGGAGGAGTTTACCGACAGGGAATACGATATCTATGTGTACTATAACAATCATGTTGTCACTGCCGGTGGCAAAAAGAATGTGAAATATTATTGTATAGCTAAAACCAAGACTCCTAATGATACAATTGCATCAGGAACTATCTATCTTCTTGACGCTGTTATAGCATGGAAAAATGCTGGACTTGAAGTAGGTCCTATCACAAATGTAGCTCTTAATGCCAATATATGCGGCATTGGTAGCGGAGAGATAGAGCTTGTCCGTAATGATATTATAGTTGAGAGAGTTAACAGGGAAAAGTTTACATCAGATGATATATGTCTTTTCCAGAAATATCTCCTTGGCGAGAAATGCGACCTTAATGGAAAGAATTTCGACCTCAATTATGACGGAGTATTTGATAATTTCGATATGATAGAACTGAGAAGACAGGTTCTTGACAAATATTGATTAAATAACAAAGGGGACGATAAACTTACCGTCCCCTATTTTCTCGTCTTTCTTCTTGTAAAATAGCTGTTTTTTGAACTTCCTATATGCGCTTGCAAGAGTTTTCATATCTGAAGTATTCAAGAATAATATCAGTCCATCGTTATATTCTTTTACAAGGTCAATGAACTCATCATTATCGTCATTAAGGAGCTAATTCGCCTATAGCGCATAGTGTTATTCAATAGAAGTTTGAAAACGAATGATTCCTTGACTTTATATGCTATAGAAGTGTATATTATAAAAGAAACAGTAGTATGTCTTCTTACATTAAACATACTACTGTTTCTTTTTCTTTGTATTCTCAGCTTAATGACCTTACCGTAATGGCTTCCTTATTATGTATTATAAGCTGAATGGCGCTTCATTCGGACGAGCACCATTGCTCTGATTAATAATCATCAGTAAGCTTATGTGCAGCTTATTCGATAGATGTAGAATCAGTCTCAGTTGTTGTGGAATTATCTTGGTATTCATATTCAACATCCTTCTGCTCAATTCTCCAATCCTGAGCATCTTCATCGAATGCTATTCTGAATGTTACTTCGCCCTTTGATGGCTCATATACCTCATTTCCATCATTTTTAAATTTTCTATTCAATGTAAAGGAGCCTTCTGTAACATCAGATATATCTATCTGCTCATCTGTCCAATAATAACCGTCAAAATAGCCTTTACCCGGACAATACTGGTATAATTCACCCTCATACATGATGTAGGTATATGCACGATCCAATTTGCCGTCAGCAGGAAGAGTATCTGCTGTAAATGAAGGTCCGAATAATTCATTGTTATTGGTATATTCAGCATTTACAGAATAGAATGGATCGTAGTTTTTGCTGAAATAAGTATTGTATATCTTCTTCAGACCGTCCATAGTTTTCTCTGTAAGTCTTTCATCAATAGTTTTGTAATATATTAGCTCAATATCAGGTGTATATCCAGCATACTGCATAGTGTAATTGAACTTTAAGCTTTCAGCATCATAATCAGCCTTTGTATGTGCAACACTATCAAAGAAGCACTCATAATCCCAATAACTATCTGTAAGCTTATGCGCTGCCTCTTCAGGAGTCAGTCTCTTTGACTCAGTTGTCGCTGTAGTTGTCTCAGCAACTGCTGTAGTTGTGGTAACATTTGTTGTTACAGAAGATGTAGTATTAACTTCTGTCTCTGATGATGAGCTTACAGCCGGAACCGGCTTCTTCATATTGCGGAGCAGATATCCTCCGCCACCGATGCCACCTGCGATTATAGCAAATGTCGCTGCCATACTTGCAAATTTTATCCATCTTGGACGATTGTATCTTTCCACACCATATACGCTGTTATTGTTTCCCTCATCAGTATAATTTGATATATTCATTTTTTCCTTAGTCATATTAAACATCCTCTCTCTGGCTGAATCTGACAGGGACGGGTACTCTTTCGCAATTCTGTTTGCAGTTTCAAGATCAATGTCGAATTCATTGAACATTTCGTCTTTCTTATTCATACATATCCCTCCTTAATAATTTATGCCGACTTCACAAAGCATCGTTTTCAGCTTTTGTCTTGCCCGAACGCTTCGTTTCTGTACTGCGGCTGATGTCATTGAAATTGCTTTCCCTATTTCAGCTACTGTCATATTGTAGTAGTACTGCTTTATTATGATCGTCGTGTCAGGTTCGCCTAATTCTTTTATTTTATTAAGTAAGATGGAATTACGTTCTGACATCTCAGTAGATTCTATTATGTTTTCTCCGGACGATATTTCTATGAATCCTTCATCATCGGTTGATATGGTCCTATCAGCTTTTACACTAAGTTTTCTGTACATATCTATTGCTTTGCGTTTGGCGATAACTCCGATAAATCCTTTCAGGTCGCCATCGCGCTCACCAATATAATTTATCCTTTTGAATACCTCAGTAAAAACATCACTCACACATTCCTCTATATCTTCCGTAGTACCGCAGTTTTTTAGTTTAGTTGCAGCTATTACGTATACATAATTGCAGTATTCATCAAAAACTACTCTCATGCACTCTTCCGGAGATCGTTCCATGTATTTCTTGAACTCCTGATCTGTCATATGTATTCCTCCTATTCAGTTCAGCGATCGCTTTCATTATATACACTCGTACTTGTGATATCAAGTAGGACATTTTTTCCAAAAAAATATTTTATCACATTTATGGGGGACTTTCAATAGTATGATAAGGCAAAAAAACATTTAAATAATCACAAATGTATTTTTTCATAGAAAGGACGGCGTAAAGCCGTCCTAATAATTTTTATTTCATTGAAGCTTGTCTCCATAATGGCGCAGGTCAAAGGTTATATGATACTCCTTGACTGCATAAAATTCAAGGAAGGAGGGAGTACCATGAAGGAAACCATACATATGAAAAACAGCTTCAGATCGGCAGATGTTGAACATTTGCGGAAAGCTGTCACAGAGAAGATAGAGAAACTCGTAAACCGTCAGGTGAAGAGAAAAAACTATTGAAACAAGGAGGTGAGGTCAATGCCAAAGGTGGCTATAAAGTGATGACGGACAGTTTGATATGTCAGATGTTGTGCTTATAATGCAGGCACTTGCAAATCCCAATAAGTACGGAGTAAACGGAACTAATCAAAGTCATATAACTTCAGAAGGGGGTGAATATGCAGATACAGGCGGAAATGGACTGACAGTAAGCGATGCGCTTCGTATACAGCAGTATCTTTTAGGACTTATTCCATCATTGACTTAATATTATAAACTCCGACCGTATGGTCGGAGTTTTTGCATATATTCTCAGAATTCCTCATATAATTCACTGACCAAATATCGAAAAAAGGAGAAAAGATATGAGAAAAACACACAGAAAAATAGTCATCGGAGCACTTTTGTGCGGCTGTGCGCTGTTCACTCTGTACGGAGCTTCACGTATCGCCGAGAGAGCAGAAAATGGAGCGCTTCCCGTGACACTCACAAATCTTGACAATGAGAAGCCCGTAATTGTACTTGACGCAGGGCACGGCGGCATAGACGGCGGCTGCACGTCGGCGGAGGGCGTACCCGAGAAGGGCATAAACCTCGATATACTGCTTCGGCTGAGAGACCTGCTGGAGATAAACGGCTACGAGGTCAAGGTGACCCGCGACACCGACAGGTCTATCCACGACGAGGGTATAACAGGCATTGCGGAGCAGAAGAGCTCCGATATTGACAACAGACTGGGAATATTCAACGGAACGGACAACGCTGTGTGCCTGTCCATACATCAGAACCAGTTCACGGACGCTAAATACAGCGGCGCCCAGATGTTCTATTCCAACAATAACAAGAACAGCGAGGCGCTGGCGCGGGCTCTGCAAAGCCGTTTCAGGGAGCTCCTACAGCCCGATAATTCCCGTGAGATAAAGCTTTGCGGCAAGGAGCTCTTCCTGTGCTATTACAGCGATAATCCCACAGTAATGGCGGAGTGCGGCTTCCTGTCCAATCCCGAGGAGGCGGCACTTCTCGGTACTGAGGACTACCGCGAAAAAGTAGCCTTTACGCTTTACTCGGGCATAAGTGATTTTGTGAATCGGAAGAAATAAGAAAAGGGCAGATTCGTCTGCCCTTTTAATGTATATTCATAATTTAAGTGCCTGCTGATGCGGATAGATTTAAATATGTAGGAGTGTTGTTTATCCAAAAAAGAAACGAATAATGCGTTCACATAAGCTTGGGCGTTTCTGAGGCTGCTTTTCTTCTTTGAATCGAACTTGCTCGAAGTTTGAATCGGTATGCCATTTGTAATCGTATCTTGTTTCTGTTTGTTGATAGACCTGCTGGTTGAAGTTTGGCTTTGGAAGCTGTGTGTTCTGTTGAACTGGTTTGCGTTGTGCTGGTTTGGGAACTTTACGTATCTTTGCCATTGGATCATCAGCTGCAAACAAGCGGTTATAGAAATACTCAAGCCAATTGTAATCTGCTTCTTCAACTTCAAAAATATCATCGTGAACAAGTTGGTTTCTGAGTCTGCGCACACGTTTCAGTTCGTTGTAGTCAGTTTGCCATGATTGAACATAAGTATATCCTTTTCCGCAGTTGATCTCCATTTGTCGGATGTACTCCGATACGCCCTCGTTTGATGAATAAGCGTCCTTTATGAATTTATCAACTTTTATATAAAGGCTTAAAAAATCACTTTCACGCATATATTCACCAGCTTTCGATTTGAGTTTATGTCGGTTAAGCTTAACATTTTGTCGCAGGCAGTTAACTACAAACTAACATCTTATTTCTGTGACTCATAAGCCTCGCGGACAGCCACGCAGAGCTGATCAGCGCATGATGTAGGTCTCTGACCGCAGGTGTTGCCCTTGAGCTTTGCCTCTATCTGCTCAACGGTCCAGCCGTCAAGGACCTTGGACAGCGCCTTCAGGTTGCCGTTGCAGCCGCCCATGAACCTGATATTGGTGATAACGTCGCCGTCGATATTGAAGCTTATTTCCTGTGAACAGACCATTTTTGTCTTGTATTTGTATTCCATGATCATCTCTCCTGTAATAATATTTGCCTTGCATTAATAATTTTATACTATAAGGCAGGGCTTGTCAATGGAAATAAGATGAATTTTCAGTGAAAAGCCTTACAGTGACGAAATTGTAAGAATTTTGAGGTTTACAAAATGCGAAAAATGTGATATTATATACTTAAAGACAAATAAAAGCTGTAAAGGAGTTAATAATGGCAGACAACAAAAGACGTATTCGCTTCAAGAGCATTGCTCTGCTTGAAGCTGTAATAATACTGATACTTATAGTGCTGCTGGTGTGGGCGGCATTTATCCGCGGCAGAAACGAGGCTGTCCCTGCCAATGCAGGCTCGCAGAAAGCGGAGGTTCGCAGGAGAGCGGTCATAGAAAAAGAGGAGACCTTCTACCAGCTTGACGGCAAGAAGATACTCATGAACGACAGTACATACGGCGAGGTATTCGTCCCTGTTTACGAGGACGTTCCCGCCAGCACCATAGATCTTGACGAGATCACCATGCGCAACGGCTACGCTTACTACAAGGAGAACGGCGAGGTGACCTCCACTACGGGAGTTGACGTTTCCGAGTTTCAGGGCGAGATCGACTGGGAGCAGGTAAAGCAGGCAGGCATTGATTTTGCGTTCATACGTGTGGGATACCGTACATACGGCGACGGAATAGTTACATATGATTCGGCATTTCAGCACAATATCGAGGGAGCTCTCGACGCAGGCATAAAGGTGGGAGCTTACTTTTACTCACAGGCGACCACTGCGGACGAGGCTGTGGAAGAAGCTGACGCGGTCATCGACGCCCTTGCTGATTATAAGATCACATATCCCGTAGTCTACGACTGGGAGATAGTCCACGACGCCGCACGTACCGATAATGTAAGCGTCGAAGCTCTTGCGGACTGCTGTGTGGCATTCTGCGAAAGAGTAAAGGACTCGGGATACACTCCCATGATATACCAGAACACGGGAACAGCTATGCGCAAGCTTGATCTTCCCAGAATAAAGGACTACGACTTCTGGCTTGCGGAGTATGCTGATAAGCCGTCATTCTACTATGATTTCAAGATATGGCAGTACTCCAATACGGGAAGAGTTCCGGGTATCGAGGGCGATGTAGACCTTAACATCTGCTTCAGACCATACGACGGCAAGGTCAAGGAATCAACGACAAAGGCTGATTAAAACTACAGGAGTTTTTGGCAGAACTAAGAGGGGCGGATATTATCCGCCCCTGAATTATGCATTAAAAAAGGACGGTCAGTGACCGTCCTTTATTTTATGCATTGAGATAAGACCTTACCAGAACCTGCAAAAGCTCATCACGGTCGATGTGACGGATAAGACTTCTTGCGTTGTTGTAGGTCGTAATGTATGTAGGATCTTCCGAGAGGATATAGCCTACTATCTGATTTACGGGGTTATAGCCCTTTTCAGTGAGCGCATCGTAGATGATAGTCAGGTTCTTTTTGAGTTCAGCTTCCTTGTCCTCATTTACGGAAAAAGTCATGGTTTTATCAAACATAATATCAGCCTCCCGCTGTATGGAATACTATTATATTTAATATTATACCCTAAAATCAGCGGCAATGCAAGGGCAGGGAAGAATTTTTCCCGATTTGAACGAAATTCACCGTGGATTTTAGGGATTTTGCACAGCCTGAGCACTGCGAAAGAAGTCATATCTCCCCGATGTTCCACAAACAGACTGAAAAATCAGGTGGCGGTATTTTCGATTTCGCATATGGAGACCACGTATCTGCCGTCTTTCAGGATATGCTGACGGAAGCGGCAGTCCTTTATGTGGGTAATGATGTTTTCGCCCTCAAAGCTGAATTCGGCAGTATCCATGGGATAGGATATACCTATGCCCAGAGCCTTGACGTATGCCTCTTTCAGAGTCCACAGGCGGAAAAACAGCAGGTTCCTCTCACTTTCTGGAGCACTTTCCACCATTTCCCGTTCCTTTTCGGAAAAAGCCCGCTTCATAACATTTGGTCGGAAATCCCGCACGTTTTCGCAGTCTATGCCGCATTCGCAGTCCGAGACCATACAGGCGGCTATACCCTCTGCATGGGAGAGGTTATAGTGTATATTTGGGTGCTCCGAGAGGGAGGGCTTGCCCAGCTTTCCTTTGACAACAGGCGTATTTTCGCCGTATTCAATGCCTTTTCTGCGGAGACATTCCCTGAGAATTTTGTGTGCATGGTCGTGAAATGCACGTTTATCCATATCTATGATCGATATCATAAGCATAATTATCACCACTGTTATTATAGCATTTTGCGCGCAGGATTACAATATACAGTGACAATTGTCACCGAAGAAATGACAAATGACATCTTGTGAAAGCCTGCGGGAAATGGTATTATCATATCAACATCAGATCTGAGCAATTATATCGTGTTTAAAAAGAGGTGCTTAATATGGGACCATTGATAGTTTTACTGGGATTTATGGTGTTTACGGTAATATTGTGGATAATAATTGCAGAAACGGACAGAAAAAGCAAAACAAAAAATCTGATCTTTATGATAATAGCAGCAGTGATCCTATTAGTCGTTGTTTTTGCCATGAGTGAGGTGTTTGCATTTCTGACTTTTCTTGAATCATGTAATAACTGTGTAACAGAGGTCGGCGGAATGGGATAAGGTGAAAGGAGCAGATAATATGCTGTTTATCGTAATAACCCTTGTGATAATCGGGATATGGGTGGCTTTGGCATTTATTGATCCCTCCAAAACAGCAGAAGAGGACAAGGAGACGATCAAAAAGGCGGTCAAAATAGTGCTTATCATTCTTGCAGTGCTGATAGTGGGGACATTGCTTATCCTGAATTCCTTAGCAAATGCTGTGGGAGATATGTTCACTTCCTGCTGTGAGACTGCGGAGGGTGTGGGAAGAATTGGCTGACCAAAACAGGAGCTATCAGTAAGTTATTGCATAAAAACAGCCCCTCCTCGATGTGATGAATGTTAACTTTTGGTAAAATAGCGGACTTTGTCCGCTATTTCAATTATGGGTATTGACAAACAATGTCGTTTGATGTAAAATATATTATGTCTACTTATATGATTTATCAGACTTACACTATAATAAAGTAAAGGCGGAAAGCAAAATGGGTTTATTCAAGAACATTTTCGGTCCGAACGCTTACTCAAACCGCGAGCTCAAGCGTATCGAACCTATTAAAAATAAAGTCCTCGAACTGGACGAGGAGTATCAGGCGCTCTCCGACGCAGAGCTCAAGGGCAAGACCGCTGAATTCAAGGAGAGACTTGAGGACGGCGAGACTCTTGACGATATCCTCCCCGAGGCTCTTGCTACCGTAAGAGAAGCAGCATGGCGTGTTCTGGAGAAAAAGCCTTATCCCGTACAGATCATCGGTGCTATCGTTCTTCATCAGGGACGTATCGCCGAGATGAAAACAGGTGAAGGTAAAACTCTCGTTGCCTGCGTAGCTTCATACCTCAATGCGCTTTCAGGTCTGGGCGTCCACGTCGTTACCGTTAACGACTACCTCGCCAAGACACAGGCTGAGGAAATGGGCAAGGTTCTCCGCTGGCTGGGACTTACAGTAGGCTGTATCCTCCACGGTCTCAACAATGATCAGCGCCGTGCCGCATACAACTGTGATGTAACCTATGCTACCAATAACGAGCTGGGCTTCGATTACCTCCGTGACAACATGGTAACTCATAAGGAAGAGCGCGTTCAGCGTGCTCCCAACTTTGCTATCGTGGACGAGGTAGACTCTATCCTCATCGACGAGGCTCGTACTCCGCTTATCATTTCGGGACGCGGCGACAAGTCCACAGACCTCTATGCTATCGTTGACCGCTTTGCAAAGACCCTTACCGCTACTACTGTCGTTGAAATGGACGACAAGGTGGATCAGGAGTCGATCAACGATACTGCTGACTATATCATCGACGAAAAGGCTAAGACAGCTACTATCACCCAGCGCGGTGTCAAGAAGGCAGAGCAGGCGTTCAGAGTCGAGAACCTTATGGATTCCGAGAATATGACCCTTCTCCACCACATCAATCAGGCTATCAAGGCTAACGGCGTTATGAAGAACGACATCGACTACGTTGTCAAGGACGGCGAGATCATCATCGTTGATGAGTTCACAGGACGTCTTATGATGGGACGTCGTTTCAATGACGGTCTCCACCAGGCTATCGAGGCTAAGGAGGGCGTTAAGATCAAGAGCGAGTCAAAGACCCTTGCTACTATCACCTTCCAGAACTTCTTCCGTCTTTACACAAAGCTCTCGGGTATGACAGGTACTGCCATGACCGAAGAGGACGAGTTCAAGGAGATATACAAGCTTGACGTTATCGCTATCCCAACAAACAAGCCTGTTATCCGTATCGATCACAACGATCAGGTATATACAACAGAAAAGGGCAAGTATGCCGCTATCATCGAGAAGATCAAGGAGTGTCACGACAAGGGACAGCCTATCCTCGTTGGTACTGTTTCTATCGAGAAGTCAGAGCTCCTCTCAGCTATGCTGAAGAGAAAGGGCATCAAGCACGAGGTGCTCAACGCCAAGCAGCACGCTAAGGAAGCTGAGATCGTTGCTCAGGCAGGTAAGTACGGCGCTGTTACCATTGCTACCAACATGGCAGGACGTGGTACCGATATCATGCTGGGCGGTAACGCAGAGTTCCTTGCAAGAGCAGAGCTGAGAAAGCGCGAGATACCCGAGGAGATAATCTCTGAGGCTATCGGCTTCGCTGATACAGATGTTCAGGAAGTAATCGACGCAAGAAAGCTCTACCGTGAGCTTTACGATAAATACAACGCAGAGGTAAAGGAAAAGGCTGTTGCAGTCAAGGAAGCAGGCGGACTTTATATCCTCGGTACAGAGCGTCACGAATCACGCCGTATCGATAACCAGCTCCGCGGACGTTCAGGACGTCAGGGCGACGAGGGCGAGAGCTGCTTCTTCCTCTCGGTAGAGGATAACCTCATGCGTATATTCGCAGGTGACCGCCTCGAAAACCTTATGAGAACTCTCAACGTTGACGAGAATACTCCTATCGAGAGCAAGATGCTCACAAGGATCATCGAGTCCTCACAGAAGAAGGTCGAGGGTCAGAACTTCAGCATAAGAAAGAACGTCCTCAACTACGACGACGTTATGAATACACAGCGTGAGATCATCTACAAGCAGAGAGCACAGGTGCTCGACGGCGAAGATCTCCACGAGAGCATACTCAAGATGATGGAAGACCTTATCAGTTCTACAGTTGACACCTACCTTGTTGACGACGAGGTAAAGGACGACTGGAACGTTGTGGGACTCAAGGAGCACTTCCTCGGCTGGCTCATCGGTCCTGAGGACCTTACATTCACAGACGAGGAGCTTCAGGAGGTATCCAAGGAAGACATCATCAATGCTCTCAGCACCAAGGCAGGAGAGATCTATCAGGCTAAGGAAGAGGAATACGGCTCAGAGATCATGCGTGAGCTCGAAAGAGTTATCCTCCTCAAGGTCGTTGATACAAAGTGGATGGCTCACATCGACGATATGGAAGAGCTCAAGAAGGGTATCGGACTCCGTTCATACGGTCAGAAGAACCCTGTTATCGAGTACCGTTACGAGGGCTTTGAGATGTTCGACGCTATGGTAGAGGCTATCCGTGAGGATACTATCCGTATGCTCCTTACAGTAAAGCTCCAGAGAAACGAGGCTCCCGAGCGTGAGCAGGTAGCTCAGCCCGATGCTCCCAATGCAGGAGCAGGCGACGGAAGCTTCTCCGAAGAGCCTGTACGCGCAAAGAAGATAGGCGATAATGATCCGTGTCCATGTGGAAGCGGTAAGAAGTATAAAAAATGCTGCAAGGCCAAGGATATGGCAAGCAAGTGATACCAGTACCGAGAGGGGGCGTCAGTCGCCCCTTTCGGCATGAAAGGCTTTTTTGAAAGAGAAAGAAAGGTTTTATGAGGTGACATTATGAAAAAGTATATTCTTCCCGTTGTTCTTCTCGCATTGCTGTCAGGCTGCGGTAAGGTCAAGGATGTTTCCGAAGTGAGCAGTCAGATCGAGATCGTTTCGGGTACAGCTGCTGCAACTACAAGTGAGACATCTTCTACAGAGGCCGAGACTACCACTGATGATGACGATAAGAAAACCACCACTACCCAAAAGGCAGGCGATAAGATCTCGGGAACGACTACTTCTGTAAAGTCAACAGGACGAGTAGTTACCAGAGCCTCGGGCGGCAGCGTAGTACACGGAACTACAAGAGTAGTACCTACAGCTCCGAGAACGACTTCCAAAACTACTACATCTTCAACTTCAACTCAGCAGCCCACTACACAGCCTGCTACATACGATCCCAAGGATTACAGCTCAATAACCTTTGAACTCAAGGATGACAAGCTTGAAGTGATACGTCCGTACAGCGACGGCAAGAGCCGTTCGCCTCAGACGCTTACCGTTGATACCTCTGAGATAAAGGAAAAGCTTGAAGAGAGCCCGTCAAAGACCATCAACGACTTTATCGAGAGCGTGGACTATGACTTCGACGGCTATCCCGACCTCTTTGTAGCAGAGAAAAGCGACGATCTCAACAAGACAGGCAAGTATTTCAGATATGACCCCGAAAAGGGTGCCTATGTCTCATGGAGCGAGCTCAACAGCCTTAAATTTGAGACAAAGATACAGGAGAGCACCAACAGACTCAAGGTCCTTGAAAACATCAACGGTGTTGACTGGAACCAGAAGTTCTATGAGTGGAACAGCCAGAATCAGCTTGTTCTCAGGGAGTATATCCACCAGTATACTGTTGACGGAGATATAATCGTTGAGACTATAACCTATGATGAGAACGGTTTCCAGTTATCAAGAACTGTTGAACACGATAACGGTGAACCTTATGAGGAAGGTACCACAACACCGATCGAGGAAGAATGATAAGATCATTTCTGAATTTCGGCTTTGCTGAATAACAGAAGCGGGCTGCGCCGAAAATGGTGCAGCCCTTTGTTTAAGTCATACGTTTCCCTGACAGATGCTCTTGCGGAGAGAATGCTTTGAGTCAGGAAAAGCTTTATAAAAGGGGAGGATCACATGAGCGGATACAGTGCCTTTGCACGTTACTATGACCAGCTTACCGCAAATATCGATTATAAAAAGCGGGGAGAATACTTTCACAGTATCATAAAGCGCTTCAAGACTACAGAGGGGAATCTCCTGCTTGACCTTGCCTGCGGTACGGGAAGCATCTCGGAGGTAATGGCGAGGCTTGGCTATGATGTCATAGGCGTGGACTATTCAGAGGAAATGCTGGGCATAGCTATGGACAAGAAGTTCGACAGCGGTCTGAATATACAGTATATCTGTCAGGATATGCGCAGGCTTGATCTGTTCGGTACCGTAGATGTGACCATATGCGCTCTTGACAGCATCAATCACCTTGCAGATATCGACGATGTGAAAAAGGTCTTTGAGGGCGTGGCATTGTTCTCCGAGCAGGACGGGCTTTTCCTCTTTGACGTGAACACTCCCTATAAGCACAGAGCAGTGCTTGCCAATAACACATTTACCTATGAGACAGAAGATGTGTACTGCGTCTGGGAGAACACTCTTGACCCCGACACCCTTGAGGTCAGAATGAACCTTGAATTCTTCGAGCACGAGGAAAACGGAATGTACTCCAGAAGCTCCGACGTCTTTTCCGAGAGAGCTTTCAGCGAGGGCGATATTGAAAGGCTTCTGACCGAGTGCGGCTTTGAGCTGCTGGGCAAGTACGGGGACGATACATTTGAACTGCCGAGGTCTGATTCACAGCGCATAGTCTATGCCGCAAGGTGTATCAGAAGCGGTCAGAAATATTGAAAGGATAAGTAAAATGGGTAATTTATACAGGGCGATATCAGCGGACGGTTCTGCATTTGCGGCAGTTCTTGACGCTAAGGATATAGTTTCGGAGATAGAGCGCATACACAAGACCTCAGCTGTTATCACAGCAGGTCTGGGCAGGCTTACTATAGCTGCTTCACTTATGGGCTATATGCTGAAAGGCGAGGAGGACAGCGTTACTCTCCGTGTGGACGGCGGCGGACCCTCGGGACAGCTTGTGGCAGTTGCAGACAGCCGCGGCAATGTAAAGAGCTGCGTTAACAATCCCGTTGTGGAGCTTCCCCTCAATGCGCAGGGCAAGCTTGACGTAGGCGGCGCAGTGGGCAGGGACGGTACTCTGTCCGTTGTAAAGGATATGGGACTGAAGGAGCCCTATGTAGGCGTTATCCCCCTTGTTTCGGGAGAGATAGCCGAGGATATCGCAAGCTATTACGCTACCAGCGAGCAGATACCTACAGTGTGCAGTCTGGGAGTCCTTGTAAATCCCGACCTTACTGTAAAAGCAGCAGGGGGCTTTCTTGTGCAGCTCCTGCCCTTTGCGGACGAGAAGTGCATAGACATTATCGAGAAGAATGTGGCTAAGATACGTCCCGTATCGGCAATGCTGGACGAGGGCATAACTCCCGAGGAGATAGCAAATATGCTCCTTGACGGACTTGAACCCAATGTGCTTGACACCGCCGAGCCTGTATACAAGTGCGATTGCAGCCGTGAGCGCACCGAGCGCGTGCTTATCAGTATTGGAAAGGACGAGCTGAAAGCCATAGCCGACGAGGGCGTTGATACTGCGGTAAGCTGTCATTTCTGCGGCAAGGAATACGTGTTCACTGCCGATGAGATAAGAAAGCTCATGGGTGAATAAGCTATGATAACGGCAATATTCGACCTTGACGGCACTCTTGCAAATACCATATACGACCTTGGCGACGCGGTGAACTACGGGCTTGAAAAGCTTGGCTGTCCCACTCATGATTATGAGAGCTATAAGAAAATGGTGGGCAACGGAGTGAAAAAGCTCTGCGAGCGTGCTCTTCCCGAGGGAAAAAAGGACAGGGCGGCGGAGCTCCACAGCTTGTTCAAGGAGTATTATGATGTGCATTATCTTGACAAGACCGTGCTCTACGACGGAATGAAAGAGACTCTTGAAAAGCTCAGCGATAACGGAGTTGTTCTCGCTGTTGCCACAAACAAGCCACAGGACGTGGCGCGGGAGATAGTATGGGAGCTTCTTCCTGATATTGATTTCATCAAGGTGCTTGGAGGCGTGGACTACAGACCCACCAAGCCCGACAGTGCCATACTTATTGAGATATTCGCGGCTCTGCCAGATGTTGAGAACCGCGTGTACATGATAGGGGACAGCAATGTTGATGTTCAGACTGCAAAGAATGCAGGCATCGGAAGTATCGGCTGTGCGTGGGGCTTCCGCGGACGCGCTGAGCTTGAAAGCGAGGGCGCGGACTATATTGCGGAGAAGTCGTCTGACATTATAAATATTATATTAAAATAAGAATGGGATTCCAAAGGGAGTATACTCACTTTGGCAGAGTCCAGAGGCAGCTCCTCTGGTGGGGTGTGGGGCAAAGCTCCACAGTTACAAAGCGCTCAGCAAGGGTGAATTAAAAAAAACAGTCCAGTGGACTGTTTTTTTTAGAGGGTGACTCCCCACGGGGTGGGGAGATGTCGCAACGCGACAGAGGGGACGGACCCGATTAGGGGGCCCTGCAAGAGAGGGCGTCCCTTGAACGAGAAAACAAAAGTTAAGCCGCTGCAATTGCAGCGGCTTTAGTTTTTTATGCAGGATCAAGTGTTGTTATCTTATGGAGCAGATACTCCTGAATACACAGGGCGTCATTTGAAGTAACTCCCTTGCTGGAGGTATCAACGTCGGCGTTGTCTGCGCCTTTTGCTGTCAGATGTTTGCTGTCGGAGCCCTCCAAGCCGTACTTGTTGGGATTGGCAAGTGACTGCATGATAAGCACAACATCGGACATATCAACTGCACCGTCGCAGTTTGCATCGCCGTATACTATGTCCTTTTTGTCTGTGCTTGTTGAAGTTGTTTCAGTAGTAGTCGTGGCAGATGATGTTGCTGTGGAAGTTGAAGTGGTAGTGGTGGAAGTAGTTGTTGTGGTGGTAGTGGTCACAGGCTTATCCTCAATGGGAGCCATGCTTGGAACACCGTCGCCCCACCAGTCCCAGCGGTCGGGAGTACGGTATTTATTGATCTTTTCTCCGTTTGCCGAGGTCCATGTAAATACGTTATCGTAGAGGTGTCCCTCATAGTAATAGAACTGCGCCATTGCGCATATCTCATCAGCGTAGGTTGCGTAAGCACCGTCGTCCTCAGCCTTGGTACACCAGCCTGTGTTGAAGCCTTTAAGGCTGTTCCTTATTACCTGATAGTCGTTCATTCCCTGCTCGTTTATGCATATCTCCGCAAAGTGGAGTATCTTTCTGATGCCCATGTGATTGGAGATTATGCAGTCATAGAAGTTTGACTCGGTAAATGAATACTGGAACATTTCGGGGACGTTGTCCTCGGGCATGAATTTTGGGTCGCAGTCCTTGAAAGCAGTAACGGCGGTCTGCAATGTGCCGTAGGCGTGGGCGGAGTTTACTCCCCAGCCGTCCTCGTAGGCTGTTTCGTGGTCTGAGCCTATCTTGCCCTCGCCGAGAGTGGACTCTCTTGAACCCAGTCCGAGGAAAAGGGCGTACATCTTTTCACGGTCAGTCTGTCCCAGACGTGTGGAGATAAGGTCCCAGTGCTCGTCTATTTCCTTGTAGAGAGCGTACTTGACCTCCTGAACGGTCATTTTGTGGTTGATAGCGCGTATCTCCGCTGTGGAAGCGTCGGCAGGAGTATTTCTCTCCCCGAAGTTCAGCGGATTTCCAACACCCTCTTCCTGAATATTGCGTGAAGTATCGTGAAGCGGCTCGCAGGTCTCTCCTGCGTAGCACCATTCATCGGCAGAAGCACGGAAGCCCTTGTCGCCAATGCTTGTAACGGTCATTGATGACGCGCAAAATACTGCTGCTGTAAGAAGTCCGCAGAATTTATAAAGTTTCATATTTATCACCTCAGAAGTTAGAGCCGTTCCAGCCCCAGTCGCTGGTACTTGTGTACTTGACGTACACACGGTCTGAAGGTATACCGATGTTGTCGGTGAGTATGCCTGTGATGTGGCTTGTGAGAGTTACAAGAGCGTTTGAAGAAGCGCTGCCGAAAATGGAGACCTCCACCATAGCAGCAGGAGCGCTCTCGCCCTTGAACCAGAGGTCATATTCAGGCTGTATACCCACCATGAGCCAGCCCTCGGACTTGCCGGGGATAGCTGTGATAGCGCGTCCCATAGCGGACTTGATGGATGTTTTCTGCTCCTCGGATACGGATACGTTTGTTTTGATGTCGATAAATGGCATAATAAATCCTCCTCATTGTTTTTTAGCCGTTAGCCATTAGCTTGTAGGGGCGGCGAAGCCGCTTCCTAATGGCTAAAAGCTAAAGGCTAAGGGCTTTAAGCTTTAACGGCAAAGCTGTTAAAGCTTAATAAGATTTTCTGAAAGCATTTCCTGTGCCGCAAGCATTACTCCCAGCTTGCCGCTTGTGTAGGTGATACCGCCCTGCATCCATACTGCATAGGGTTCGCGGAGCGGAGCGTCTGCGGACAGCTCTATGGAAGCTCCGTTGGTAAAAGCTCCTGCCGCCATGATGACCTGACTTGAATAGCCGGGCATGTCCCACGGCTCGGGAGTAACAAATGAGTCCACGGGTGCGCCTTTCTGTATGCCGCGGCAGAATGCGCAGAGATGCTCCTCGTCGCCCAGCTTGACGGCAGTGATTATGTCACCGCGGGGCTCGTCCTTGCGTGGAGAGCACTCAAAGCCGAGAAGTGTGAACAGTTCGCTTGCAAAAGTGCAGGTCTTTATGGCGTTTGCCACAACGTCGGGAGCAAAGAATATACCCATGAGCATTTCGCGGTTCATACCGAGGGTACAGCCCACCTCCTTGCCCATGCCAACGCATGTGAGACGGTATGAGCAGAGCTCCACAAGGTCTGCACGGCCTGCGATATATCCGCCTGTACGTGCAATACCGCCGCCTGCATTCTTGATAAGGGAACCGATGATAACGTCAGCGCCTACAGCAGTAGGCTCTCTGTCCTCCACGAACTCACCGTAGCAGTTGTCCACCATGATGATAACGTCGGGGTTGCCCTTTTTAGCGGCGTTTATCATCTTCTCGATGTCGGCAATGGTAAAAGCTCCGCGGAGAGAATAGCCGCGGGAGCGCTGTATGTAAGCCACCTTTGCGCCCTTGACGGCTTCTGTTATCTCGTCAAGCTTGGGAGTGCCGTCCGTATTGAGGTCTACCTGTCCGTACTCCACGCCGAAGTCCATGAGGGAGCCGTTGCCCTTGTCACCGCTTATGCCGATGACCTCTTCGAGAGTGTCGTAGGGCTTGCCTGTAATGGAAACTATCTTGTCGCCTGCGCGGAGAACTCCGAAGAGCGCTACAGACAGGGCGTGAGTGCCCGACACGAAGTTGAAGCGCACAAGAGCGTCCTCAGCGCCGAGAGCCTGAGCGAACACCTTGTCGATGACCTCACGTCCCATATCTCCGTAACCGTAGCCGGTAGAGCCGTAGAAGCATGGCTCGCTGACCTTGTTATCGGAGAAAGCCTTCAGCACTTTAGCTCCGCAGTATTCGGCGGTGGCGTCTATTTTTGCAAAGGCTTCTGCGCAGTTTTTTTCTGCCTGAGCGGCAAGCTCGGCAAGCTTGCTGTCGAAGCCGTATAATTCGTTTATCTTATTATTCATTATTTATCCTTTCGTTTTATCAAAAATTATCCTGCTTAAATAATCTGTAATAACAGATAGCGGAGTATTCATTGAGGATATCTTTGTATTCATCGTTATCTTGATGTCCGCTCTGAAATTCAGCGTTTGAGTACCATTTGCCGTTGCTGCCCTTATATCCCCAGCCTGTTATTACGGGGATATCTGCTCTTATATGTTCAAGTTCCTGCTGTACCGGAGTTAATGGGATGCCGGCGGCATTCATGACTTCGTTTGAAAGATAATTAAGACTTATGTCTTCGATCTCCTTTTCTTCTATATCTTGATTGCACCATATGAAAAACGGTGTCTGATGAGTCAGTCTTTCCCTTTCAAGTTCATCTGCTTCGGGATGCGAGCAAAGCAGTGCATCGTCGAAATCACGGAGGTTCGGAAAATGGTCGCCGAACATCACTATTATTACCTTTTCATCATAATCCTTGTAGTGGTCTATAAGTTCAAGAGTAGCTTTATCGCTCAGATAAAGGGAGTTTAGGTAAACTTCCGCCTCCTGATAATAAGGGCTTTTCAGCTTTATATCGGTGGAACGGTATTCTTCATACGGGGCGTGGTTCTGCATAGTTGAAGCCATTATAAAAAGTCCCTTGCTCTTGTCACGGTTATCTGTTATCCTGTAGATCTCCTTATAGAAGTTGCTGTCCATATCATCCGGAGGACTAATGGCATCAGGCCCGTCAAGGAAGTATGTACGGTCAAATCCAAGATGATCGTATACTTCGCCGACATTCCACAGTTTCCTTTGAACAGGTGATATGCCCACGGTATCAAAACCGTATGCATTGAATGTATCTACAATGCTTGCTTTATGGCTCTTTATATATTCCGGGTAAACTCCGAGGCAGTCCGGAAGGAACAGCATTGAATTGCCTGTAAGGAATTCATATTCTGCATTGCAGGTGCCGTTGCCATAGGGAGTTACTGCAACATATCCTTTTATAGTGTTTTCCTTTAATGCCCTCCATGTCGGGAGAACGTCTTGATTTACAGAATAATCAGCTATAATTTTATGATCGGCAGCACTTTCGTTCAGTACTGCCAATATTATCGGCGTTCCGATATCTTTTTCCTCGGTCTGGTATTTATCGAGTATAGCCGTGACCTGCTCGTCGGAATAGTTCTGGGCTTTGTAAACATGGTTGTTTAAAACATCATAGTATACCAATGTCAGACTGCCTACATCGGAAACTGTTTTTTTCGGGGTGCCACATTCCGAGGCCGTATACCGAACTGAAGAAGCTTTTAGACGAAAAAGTGACAATAATAGTAGAGGCGGCAGCTGCTGTAATGGTAATTGCTCTCTTGGACAGGCGGCTCTTTTTGAAACGCAGGGTGCACAGCCAGACCATTGATACTGTCAGAACGACCAGCGTAAAAATAACCTTGGAAGACAATTCAAAGCTGTACTGATCCTTGATAGCCATTCCGCTTTTTATGTTGTGGATATCAGCGGCTCTGACCGGTGAGCCTCGCAGCAGGAGCAGATAATACTGTAAAATACAGAAAGCGCTCATCAGTATCTGAAAAATACAGAACCATATTTTCGGATTTCTGAATAATACAACTCCCAGAATGAAAGGCAGTATATTCAGAAAAATGCCTATTAACGTAAAAACATAATACTCCTTAAGAACAGAAAAGCTGTTTACAGTCTCGCATACCCAGTAATTGAGGACACCGAATATTATTGCGATAATAATAGGCTCATATTCCGTTTCTTTTTTGATTCTGAGGTTGTGCCTTAAAAGGATTATCAGTGTGGCCAGCAGAACTATGCCTGCAATGCTCAGTGTGATAATATCAAGGGTGTTTATAACTATTACATCGTCGTAATAATAATAGGCATAATTTATAGTAAGTATCATGAAAAGAAACAACAGATATGGCAAGAGTTTTCTGATACAGCTTTTAAATTTTGAATTATTCTCAGTATCCTTCTTGGAAAAGATACTTCTGATCCTGTTGACCATGTTCGTCTGAACTCCTTTGGCAATTATAAAACTGCTTCCTGCAAGATAAAGCTATACATAATAAGTGTACAATAAGATATGGGGCAATGTAAACAGCTCTGAACAAATGTTACGATGAGTTAATAATTTTTAGCTTTTTGCCTAATCATTTCCATTTAGAATTGTGCATAATGCAAAAGCGTAATAAAAAACATTACGCTGAAAAGACATCACACCTTGTAGCTTTCCGCTTCCTTGATGAGCTTCACGTCCACAAGTGCGTCGATAAGAGTGCCGTTCTCGGCGTATTCCTCGGAGAATATCTTGCCGTCCTGCCTTATCCTGCCGAGAAAAGCTCCCTTGTCGTAGGGGATAAGCAGCTTCATGCGCTTGGCGGTCTCGGGGAGGTTCTTCATTATACATTCAAGGAGCTTATCAAAGCCTGTGTGCTCCTTGGCGCTTATCATAACAGTGTTGTCGTCCTCAAAGACAGTATCCGTGAACGGTGCGGCGTCAGCCTTGTTCATGACGTATATCTGGGGTATGCCCTCACAGCCCAGCTCATTCAGAAGACTTGCCGTTACCTCAGCCTGTTCCTTTATCTCAGGGGAGGAAAGGTCCTGCACATTGAGTATGATATCCGCAGCCGCCGCTTCTTCAAGTGTGGACTTGAACGCCTCTACCAGATTATGTGGCAGACGCCTGATAAGTCCGACCGTGTCAATGAGCATGACGCTTCTGCCGTCGGGGAGCTCTATGGAACGGGAGGTGATATCAAGTGTAGCAAAGAGCTTGTTTTCGGCGAGAACGCCTGCATCGGTGAGAGCGTTCAGCAGCGTGGACTTGCCCACATTTGTGTAGCCGACGATAGCAGCACAGAGCACACCGTCTTTTTTGCGGCGTGACCGCGAGAAGTTACGGTGCTTTTTAAGCTCTTCAAGCTCCGCTTCAAGGTAGCTGATGCGCTTGCGGATATGGCGCTTGTCGGTCTCCAGCTTGGTCTCGCCCGGACCTCTTGTGCCGATACCGCCGCCCAGTCTCGAAAGGGCAGTACCCATACCCGTCAGACGGGGAAGACGGTACTTTTGCTGAGCCAGCTCTACCTGCAATTTACCCTCTTTTGTGCGGGCACGCTGAGCGAAGATGTCAAGTATGAGCGTGGTGCGGTCGATAACGCGGACGTCCAGTATATCCTCGATATTTCGCACCTGAACTCCCGTGAGCTCGTGGTCGAAGATGACCAGCTCGGCTTTGAGGGCTTCAAGCTGCTCTTTAAGCTCCTCCAGTCTGCCTGCGCCCATACAGGTGGCAGGGTCATATGTGGGGCGCTTCTGTATGACAGAGCCCACCACCTCTGCGTTTGCGGTGGTCGCCAGCTCTTCAAGCTCGTTTATTGAGACCTCGGCGTCGAATTCACCTGTATCAACGCAGGCAAGGACGGCTTTTACGGGAAGGTCGTCGGTTTTGTTTTCGTACATATGATACTCCTTGTCAGATGATCTCTCGGCAGTAGAGTTCTGTATTTTCAGTGCCAAACAGCTCCGAAAAGCAGGCGTTGTCTGCAATAAGGCGGAGCTTTTGTGCTTTTGTAAGCTGTTTTATGCGGTATTCCAGCTTTGATGCGAGACTTCTGTCGCCGCAGCTCCACAGAGCTTCAAGGGAGAGCGCCTTGTGTGAACGCGTGAACTTTGCACATTTGGTCGTTCTGCCGAAGTGCTCGTCCATTCTGCGGTCAACGTCGGTGGTTATGCCCGTATAGAGCAGGTCTCCCTCGCATTTTATGATGTAGATGTAGTACATCGGAAGCTTTTTAAGCCTTGCACATGAGAGCTACAGCGTGAGCGGACATGCCCAGCTTTTCGCCTGTGAAGCCCAGGTGTTCCTCGGTGGTAGCCTTAACGCTTATCTGCGAAACGTCGCAGCCGCAGACCTTGGCGATATTCTCCCGCATAGCCATGATATGTGGAGCGAGCTTGGGAGCCTGTGCGATTATAGTAGCGTCTATATTGCCTATTTCCCAGCCCTCGGCTCTTATCCTGCGGCATACCTCAGCCATGAGCTTCATGCTGTCGGCGTCCTTGAAGCTGTCGTCGTTGTCGGGGAAGAGGTGACCGATGTCACCCATGGCAAGAGCCCCCAGCATAGCGTCCATGATAGCGTGAACGAGGACGTCCGCGTCGGAGTGACCGAGAAGCCCCGTAACGTGAGGTATCTCGATACCGCCGAGAATGAGCTTTCTGCCCTCCACCAGCTTGTGAACGTCGTAACCGTGACCTATTCTGAACATATTTTTCTCCTTTCGATAAGTAAGTAGAAGAATTACAGTAATTTTTTGCTTAGCGCATGAATGGGATTCCAAAGGGACTTTGTCCCTTTGGCGGAGTGACTCCCCATAAAATGGGGAGATGTCGCGAAGCGACAGAGGGGACGTACCTGTTAGGTCAGAGGCAGCGCCTCTGGTGGGGGTGGGCAAAGCCCCACAGTTACAAAGCGCCTCGCAAAGGGTGAATTTCCAAACAGTCCAGTGGACTGTTTGGAAAGAGGGAACGCCTTGCAAGAGAAGGCGTTCCCTTAAAGGGACGTCGAGGACGCCGTCCCCTACAAATGCGTGTTATGATGTGGCTTTTGTTTCAACAGCCGTTTCTGCTTCATCATGGGATTTTCCGAAAAGCAGCTTTAAAATTATAGGCGTAACGATACTTGATACGATTATGAGCAGTATAACTGCCGTAAAATATGACGAGTCGATGATACCAAGACCAAGTCCCTTGTTTGTGATGATGAGGGCTACCTCGCCGCGTGTCATCATGCCTGCGCCTATCTTCAGGCAGTCGAGCCAGCTGTACTTAAAGCACTTTGAAACCAGTCCGCAGCCGATGACCTTGCTGAGCATAGCTACCAGAACAAAGCCTATTGAGAACACTATCATGCTGGAGTCAACGGTTTTAAGGTCGGTTTCAAGACCGATACCTACAAAAAACATAGGTGCAAAGAACATATATCCGTTGATATTTACGCGGCGGTCTATGTACTCGGCGTCGCGGACGTTGCAGAGGATTATTCCTGCGATATAAGCGCCTGTGATATCGGCGATACCGAAGTATTTCTCGGCAATATACGCCATTATGAAACAAAGGGTTATAGCGATGATAGGTATACGTCTTGTGTGAGCGTGTCTGTCATCGTAGAACTTGAACACCTTGTAGATGATGAAGCCGATGACCAGCGACAGCACAAGGAAAAGCAGTATCTTTCCCGTAACGAGGAGAGTATTGCTGTCGGGATCCTTGAAGCCGAGTACAAAGGTGAGGACGATGATACCGATAACGTCGTCTATGATAGCGGCACTGAGTATGGTCTGTCCCACGCGGCTTTTCAGCTTGCCCATTTCTTTCAGTACCTCGACTGTTATGCCGACTGAGGTCGCCGTCATTATACAGCCGATGAACACCGCCTTGAAGAACTCGTCGGAGCCAAACTCCGAGAAGCCGTAAACGCACATATAAAGCAGACTTCCGCCCACCAGCGGTACTAAAACTCCCACGCAGGCGATAAGGAACGCCGCAAATCCCGATTTTTTCATTTCCTGAAGGTTCGTTTCAAGTCCTGCCGAGAACATAATAAGAATAACGCCTATCTCAGCCATCTGCTTGATAAACGGGGTAGGCTCCACCCAGCCCAGCAGACACGGTCCGATAAGCAGTCCCGCGACTATTTCTCCCACGACCATAGGCGCCTTCAGTCTTCTTGCAAGAAGTCCGGCAGCCTTTGCGCAGATAAAGATTATCGCAAGGTCTTTGAGTATCTCATAGGTTGCCATTCATATTCATATCCTTTCGTAAATAAAGGGAGCAAAAATGCTCCCATATACATTTATTATACTATGAAACCTTGCAAATGTCAACTTTTTTGCGGTTCTGCCCGAAAAACAGCAGTTTAAGTAAAAAAAGCGCAAAAAATGAGTTGCAAATATGAAACTTATGTGATATAATAGTTTTAATTAATCAATTCACATAAACCACAAAATCCAAATGAGGAACGGTCGATACTATGAAAAAACTGATCTTATCAATCACAGCACTTTCCATGCTTTACGGCTGTGCATCTTTTGACAGGGATTATTCCGAGCCGAGCGCTCAGGAGGTCTTTGCAGCTTCAGACAGCACGGCAACAGAGGCTGACATCATGAGTTCTGCGCAAAACACCGAAGCTGCCACCGAGACAGGTCCCATAGGAGAAAACGGTATATGGCTTGAAAGAGGCGTATATGAGGTCAAGGAGACAGAGGAACAGAATCCCGAGCTCGACTATGACAACAGGTTCAAAGGTGAATTCTATGTCTTTTTCGATGATAACAGCGGAGAGATATGCAGCGTATACGACGGAAAAATGATCTCCTTCACCTGCGAGCAGAGAAAGAACAGCATAACCTTCCACAAAACGAATCTGTGGGAGCGCAGCGGAATGCCTGTTGGACAGGAATTCGATACGGTCTATTCCCTGAGCTCCGATAACAGCTTTGAGCTCGACGAGGACGGAAATGTGGTGTTCAGGTCTTACGGCAGGTTCATGAGCTCGCTGGTAAAGCGGCCCGATCTTGACCCCGACACCTTTGACGCAAGAAATTATAAGGAGGATTATGTCCTTTCCGAGCACGGCTGGCTCAAGTCCGACAGCTATGTCTATAAGGGCAAAAAGCTGGAAAAATAGCACATCGGCGATTTTTATGAAAAAGTGCTTGACAAGCAGCCAATGAAATGATATAATATTTGAGTATCGTGTGTAAACAGGTACTATTATTATCCTTGCCCGCAGTGAGTTGTCGGGCATGATCCCAGAAGGAGGTGTGCTAAATGGCAAAGGTATCCGCTAAGTATGAAGTAATGGTTGTTTTCAGCCTCAAGAACGGCGAGGAGCCTATGAAGGCTCTCGTAGCTAAGTTCAAGGAGAGAATCGAGCGTCACGCCGAAGCTGTTGAAGTCAACGAGGATTGGGGTAAGCGTAAGCTTGCATATCCTATCGAGGACGAGACAGAGGGCTACTATGTGATCTACACATTCCAGTCACAGCCCGATTATCCTGCTGAGCTTTCAAGACGTCTCAACATCACAGACGGCGTTCTTCGTTCACTCGTAACAGTTGTTGAATAATTCTACTTCATTATTTAGGAGGCGCTCAGATGAATAAGGTTATTTTAGTTGGAAGGCTCACTGCCGACCCTGAACTGAGACAGACTCAGAGCGGTATCGCATCATGCAGATTTACCGTGGCTGTGGACAGAAGGTTCGCAGACAAGTCTACAGGCGAAAGACAGGCTGATTTCATTACCTGCGTAGCTTGGAGACAGACAGCAGAGTTCGTTTCGCGTTATTTCAGCAAGGGCAAGCTCATTGCAATAGAGGGCTCACTCAGAAATAACAACTATCAGGACAGAAACCACCCCGAGGTAACACACTACACTATGGATGTGTTCGTGGATAATGTTGAATTCGTGGGCGGTAAGGGCGAAAGCGGCGGCAACGGCGGCGGTTATCAGAATAACGGCGGCTACGGCGCTCCACAGAACAATTACAATAACAATTATTCCGCTCCTCCGCAGGCAGCTCCACAGCAGCCCGCACCAAGTAATGACAGTATGTCTTACGGCAACCTCAGCGATTTTGAGGAAATACTCAGCGACGGGGACGTTCCGTTCTGAGTGAATTAACTATACTTTATTACGATAGGAGGAAAAGTCATGGAAAAGGAAAGAAATACTCGTCCTGCAAAGAAGCCTCGCAAGAAGGTTTGCATGTTCTGTGCTGACAGAATCGAGAAGATCGATTATAAGGATCTCGCTAAGCTCAGAAAGTGCATGACTGAGAGAGCTAAGATTCTTCCCAGACGTGTAACAGGCACTTGCGCTTACCACCAGCGTGAGCTCACAGTTGCTATCAAGAGAGCAAGACACATCGCTCTGCTTCCTTATATCAGCGACTAATTCATAAATCCAAGGGAGGCATTAAGCCTCCCTTTTTGCATATTCATATCTTTTGACGTTCCTGTCATATGTATCCGCTCCTTACGGCATCGGTTAAGGAGCGCATTCAGGTCTATCGGTCGATATTCTGCACGGCGAGCTCCTCGTCCTTTCGGAAAAGGAGAGAGATACACCATACTGCCGAGATAGCAACGAGAATGTAGACCGCACGGCTGATGACGCTTGCAGCGCCGCCGAAAAGCCATGCTACCATATCAAACTCGAATATACCGACCAATCCCCAGTTTATTCCTCCGATTATCAGAAGAATAAGAGCAATTTTGTCCCACATATTGAGAACACCTCTTTGTTCGGGATTTACGGCGCTCATGCGCCGACGACCACTGACTTCGGCAGATCCGAGTTTCAGCGGTACAAAGCTATTATCGCCGCATATCCCGTGATTATTCATTTTGGAAGGAGAAAATTATGGCTTTTGAAAATATTGCATTATTTGATTTCGACAAAAAAACATGGATACTCATTGCAGCTGCTGCAATTGCGGTACTGCTGCTGGTTCTCTACATCTGCGTCCATTTCAGCAAGGGAAAGCGCAAGGGCAGAGCGGCTGAGCGCAGGGTGGCAAAATTCATTAAAAAGCTCGGCAAAAAAGACCATATCAGGATCATAAACAACGCTTACCTGCCTCTTTACAACAAAGCCTGCGAGGTCGATCACCTTGTTTTCGGACGCTTCGGAGTCCTTGTTGTGGAGACTAAGGGTATCTCGGGCAAGGTCACGGGCAGCGGCAAGAACCTTACCCATACCATAGGCAGCAAGACCCATAAGTTCTATAACCCACAGATGCAGAACAAGACCCATATCGACAATGTTGTACATCATCTGAAAAAAGGCGGCTTTGAGAAGACTCCCGTAACAGGAGCGGTGGTCTTTGCGGCAAAGGACATCGATTTCCCGTCGGAGATAGGCACCGACCTCAAAGGACTTGAAAAGCTCTACGGTTCTCTTCAGGACGCAGGCTGCAATCAGGACGTGCTGTATAACTATTTCAGCGATATGCAGGTAAAGAATCCCCTCAAAAAGGCATGGATAAAAACACGCAAGAAAAATGACTGACATTACATGATGAAAGGAGTTTACTATGAAGATCAAACGGTTCATCGTACTTGCAGTGGCAGCACTCATAGCTTTTCCCTCAGCGTTCCGCACAGACATGGCACCCTCAAAGACAGCAGAGGCAGCTGACATAAGCTCGGTAACGTTCAATAATTTCGACAGCCGCATCAACGGCGGCGAGCCTATCCGCGGTGTGGATATATCCTCAATAATCTCCCTTGAAGAGGCAGGAGTGAAGTTCTACAACGACAACGGCGCTGAGCAGGACATCTTCCAGACCCTTGCGGAGCACGGTGTCAACTATATCCGCGTAAGGATTTGGAACGAGCCCCACGACGATAACGGCAACACCTACGGCGGCGGTCACAATGACCTTGAAACTGCCGCAAAGATAGGCAAGCGTGCCGCAGACCACGGTATGAAGCTCCTTGCGGATATTCAGTATTCCGACTTCTGGGCAGATCCTGCAAAGCAGACTCGTCCCAAATACTGGCAGCCACACAGCCATGATAAGCTCAAGGGCGAGATCTACAACTGGACATCGTGGGTAGTGAAGTACCTCACCGAAAACGGCAGCGATATCGGCATGGTGCAGATAGGCAACGAGACCGAGTGCTTCTTCTGCGGTGAAAAGGATATGTACGAGATATGCGACCTCTTTTCCAGCGGCGAAAAGGCTGTCCGCGACTATAACAAGGATATCCTCATTGCTCATCATTTCGCCAACGCAGGCAACGGACACTTCGGTTGGTATGCTCAGGTAATGAACGAATGTAAACTTGATTACGATATTTTTGCCTGCTCATACTATTCATACTGGCACGGCTCCCTGGACAACCTGCAAAAGACTCTCACTGACATCGGCAATAAGTACAACAAGTACGTCATGGTAGTTGAGACTGCTTATCCCTACACCAGCGATGACGGCGATAACTTCGGCAACAGTGTTTCAAAGTATTCCACAGGTGTTGACCTTAGATACGATATCTCCGTTGACGGACAGGCTAAGGCTGTAACTGACGTTTTCCGGACAATTGCAAACTGCAACGGACACGGTATCGGCGTATTCTACTGGGAGCCTGCATGGCTGGGAGTTCCTGATATTTCCAAGAGCGAGCAGCAGAAGCTCTGGGACAAGTACGGAACAGGCTGGGCTACAAAATATGCTCAGGGCTACGACAAGGACGTTACTGAGTCAGGCGGCTCTTCCTTTGATAATCAGGCGCTTTTCGATTTTCACGGCAAGCCTCTGGAGTCTCTGGACTTGTTCCTGAACATCTATCCTCAGAAAAAGCCTGTTGTTACGACAACGACGACAACTACTACGACAACAACGACTACAACAAGCACGACAACTACAACCACAACGACCACAAGCACCACTACAACGACAACTACGACTACTACTGTTACGACCACAGAGCCTGTTACCACTAAAGAACCCATAGAGACTGTTATTGTATATTACGTAGGTGATATCAATGATGATGATACAGTGGATATTTTTGATATGGTAGCCTTACGTAAATTGCTTGTTGCGAATGGTGAAGAACCGATAAAAGTTACATTGAATAATGATCTGAATAATGACGGAGAATGCAATGTAGCAGATCTGATAATACTTCAGCGTTATATTCTCGGGTATCCAGTAGAAGGACTGGGACACAGAACGATCACAACAAGGGAATTTTAGTGAGTTACAGATAAAAAATCCCCCTCATATGAGGGGGATAACTTTTTATCATACCATTTGTGACATATCGTAGAGACCTGCGGGCTGATCCTTGAGGAACATTGCTGCATTAACAGCGCCCTCCGCAAATACAGCCTTTGAAGCTGCCGAATGGGAAAGGGTGATGACCTCGTCGTGACCTGCAAAGATAACATCGTGCTCGCCTACAATAGTGCCGCCGCGGATAGCGTGCATGCCGATCTCGTTCTTCTCGCGCTTCTGACGGCGTGAGTGGCGGTCGTAGACATAGTGCTTGGAGTTATCAAGTGTCTCATTGATAGCGTTTGCAAGCATAATCGCAGTACCGCTTGGAGCGTCTATCTTCTGGTTGTGGTGCTTCTCAACTATTTCGATATCGAACTGGTCGCCCAGTACGGAAGCAGCCTTCTTTGCCAGCTCTACAAGGAGATTGATACCCAGTGACATATTGAATGTGAAGAATATGGGTATCTGATGTGCAGCGGACTTTATCTTGTTTATCTGAGCGTCGCTGTAGCCTGTAGAACCGATAACAAGGGGAGTTCCGTTGGACAGGCAGTATTCAAGGAGTCCGTCAAGCAGAGCAGGATTTGAGAAGTCTATGATAACATCGGGCTTTACGGGAAGCTGTGCAGGAGTTTCAACGATAGGGAAGTCAGCGTACTGCTCGGTGTAGATATCGATACCTGCAACGACTTCGCAGTCCTCGCGCTCCTTTACGCAGCCGTAGATGTTCTTGCCCATTTTTCCGTTAGCGCCGCCAATAGCAATATTAGTCATTTTTACCGTCCCTTTCCTTTTAATTGAGAATGGAGAATTGAAAATTGAGAATTACGGTGTCCCCTTACGGGGACGGATATGAAAAATTTTTGGATCTGTGAGCGAAGCGAACACATTCATTCTCAATTCTTCATTCTTAATTCTCAATTTTTATTACGCATTACTTAATGAGTCCGTGCTTTGCAAGAGTAGCTCTGAGCTTAGCAGTGTGTTCCTCTGTCATCTCGCAGAGAGGCAGACGGCATGGACCTGCATTCCAGCCCAGCATATTCATAGCTTCCTTTACGGGGATGGGATTAACCTCGATGAACAGGTCGTTGATGATGTCGAGGTACTTTATCTGGAGCTTCATAGCCTCTGCGAAGTTGTTATCAAGGCAGAGCTGCACCATATCGTGCATTTCCTTTGGGATAACGTGAGAAGCTACGGAGATAACGCCCTTGCCGCCCAGTGACATGATAGGAACTACCATATCGTCGTTGCCGCTGTAGATGTCGATATCATCGCCGCAGGCAGCTGCCAGCTTAGCAACATAGCTGATGTTGCCGCTTGCTTCCTTGATAGCAGCGATATTTCTGTGCTTTGCAAGCTCCTTAACAGTAGCTACGTCGAAGCCGCAGCCAGTTCTGCTTGGAACATTGTAGAGTATGATCGGGATATTTACAGCGTCTGCAATAGCTGTGAAATGAGCAATAAGTCCCTTCTGAGTAGCCTTGTTGTAGTAAGGAGTAACATGGAGCAGAGCGTCAGCACCCGCTGCCTCAGCCTCCTTGGAGAGCTCAACAGCGTAGTGTGTATCGTTGCTGCCTGCACCTGCAATAACAGGAACTCTGCCTGCGGTGTGCTTTACAGCGAACTTGATGCAGTCGCGGTGCTCGTCGTCTGTCATAGTAGCGGACTCGCCTGTAGTGCCGCAGATAACGATAGCGTCAGTGCCCTTAGCGATCTGGTCGTCGATAACGCGTCCAAGCTCGTCGTAATTGATAGAACCGTCAGCGTTCATTGGTGTAATTATTGCAATGGCAGCGCCGGTGAAAATTGTGTTCTTCATGGTTTATTCTCCTTTCGGAAGTGTAGGGAACGCCGCCCTCGGCGTTCCGCGTATATTTGTAATTGTTGTTACGGGCGGATAATATCCGCCCCTACATTTGTGCCGAGGGATTCCCTGATCAGTCAAAGTAGCCCTTTGCTGCAAGGAGTTCAGCAAGGAGAACGCCGCCGCCTGCTGCACCTCTTAATGTATTGTGTGAAAGGCATACGAACTTGTAGTCGTACTGTGTATCCTCGCGGAGACGACCTGTTGAAACAGCCATACCGCCTTCAAGGTTTCTGTCAAGCTTAGCCTGTGGGCGATTGTCCTCCTCAAAGTAGTGGATAAACTGCTTGGGAGCACTTGGGAGCTGGAGTTCCTGAGGAACGCCCTTGAAATCAGCCCACAGTTTGAGTATCTCTTCCTTGGAGGGCTTGTTCTCAAATGTTACGAATACAGCAGCTGTGTGTCCGTCAGATACTGGAACACGGAGACACTGTGTTGTGATATTGGGAGCTGTAGCCTTTACGATCTCATTGCCCTTGATCTCGCCCCATACCTTGAGTGGCTCCTGCTCGGACTTTTCTTCCTCGCCGCCGATGAATGGGATAAGGTTATCGACCATTTCAGGCCATGTCTCGAAGTTCTTGCCTGCGCCTGAGATAGCCTGATAAGTACAAGCCAGAACGTTCTTCAGACCGAACTTTCTCAGTGGGTGGAGTGCGGGAACGTAGCTCTGGATCGAGCAGTTGGACTTAACTGCGATGAATCCTCTCTTTGTGCCGAGTCTCTCGCGCTGAGCCTTGATGATCTCGAGGTGCTCGGGGTTTATCTCAGGCACTACCATAGGAACGTCGGGTGTGAATCTGTGTGCGGAGTTATTGGAAACGATAGGGCACTCAGCCTTAGCGTAAGCCTCTTCCAGAGCCTTTATCTCGTCCTTTTTCATATCAACGGCACAGAAGCAGAAATCCACCATGCCTGCGATCTTCTCGATATCGTTTGTAGCGTCGAGAAGAACCATGTCCTTCATAGCTGCGGGCATTGGAACAGCCATCTTCCAGCGGCTGCCTGCTGCCTGCTCATATGTCTGACCTGCGCTTCTCGGTGAAGCTGCCAGCACCTTTACATTGAACCACGGGTGGTTCTCCAGCAGAGTTGCAAATCTCTGTCCTACCATGCCCGTTGCGCCTATAATACCTACGTTGTACTGTTTCATACTTACCTCTCCTTAAAAAATTTTTTCCATAAAATAACAAAAACCGGTTGCAAACCGGCTCATCATGCGTTATAATAGAAATGTTGACATATCATATATAAAATATGCCGATAGCTCTCCATCAAAAGCATGATGACAGCTGCAAACCTGTTGAGTGTGCAGCCAGAGCTGAATTTACCAAAGACAGCTCTTCGGCGGCATTGCCTTTCGCTGAACACCATAGGATCGGTTATCCCGTGTACAGGTACTATTCGCAGCCGCGCCTCTACCTTGTAACTATAATAGCACGTAAATCAGCTATTGTCAATACATTCTTGAAAATTTTATTTCAGCCGTTAGCTATTAGCCATTAGCTTGTAGGAGGCGATGCCTACATCGCCCCGCGTTTCTGCTTAATTTTGTAGGTGCTGATGTAGAAATCAGCACCTACAAGGGACGTCGAGGACGCCGTCCCCTACATTTCGGGCGGATAATATCCGCCCCTACAATGGGCTAAAGGCTAAACAAAAGGAGATATTAATGGAACTTCTGAAATCCGATTTTTACTATGAGCTTCCCGAGGAGCTCATTGCTCAGACTCCCATAGAACCGCGAAACGCCTCACGCATGATGTGCGTTGACCGTAAAACGGGGGAGATAACTCATGACCACTTCTATAATCTATGCGAGCATCTCAAAGAGGGTGACCTGCTGGTAATGAACGACTCCCGAGTTATCCCTGCAAGGCTCTACGGCGAGAAAATAGGCAACCGGACCTTTATTGAGTTCCTGCTGCTGGAGCAGAAAGGGGACAAGCGCTGGGAGATAATCTGCCGTCCCGGCAAAAAAGCCAAGGTTGGCACACGCTTCTCATTCGGCGGCGGCAGGCTGGTAGCTGAGGTAGTGGAGGTCAAGGACGACGGCAACCGTATCGTACAGTTCGAGTGCGAGGGCAACTTCTTCACGGCTCTTGAAGACGTGGGACAGATGCCGCTGCCGCCTTACATAAAGGAAAAGCTTGAGAACCGCGAGCGCTATCAGACGGTATACTCCCGTGAACTGGGCTCTGCGGCAGCTCCTACAGCAGGACTGCATTTCACTCCCGAGATGCTGGACGACCTGCGCGCACGGGGCATAAAGACGGCGTTTGTGACGCTTCACGTGGGACTTGGAACGTTCCGCCCCGTAAAGGAGGACAACGTCCTCGACCACAAAATGCACAGCGAGCACTACTATCTCCCCAAGGAGACAGCCGATCTGATAAACGAGACAAAGAAAAACGGCGGCAGAGTGATCGCTGTAGGCACGACCACATGCCGTACTCTTGAAAGTGTAGCCACTTTTTACGGAGATATTTCCGAGCACGACGGCTACACCGACATATTTATATATCCGTCCTATGAGTTCAAGTGCATAGATGGACTTATCACAAACTTCCATCTTCCCGAGAGCACCCTCATTATGCTGGTTTCCGCATTCATGGGCTACGACAACACTATGAACGCATACAAGACGGCTGTTGCGGAGCGCTACCGCTTTTTCAGCTTCGGCGACAGTATGTGCATATTATAATTTTTTTAAGGAGATAAAAATGACTGAAATAGAACTTTTTGACTTTTTCAAGGGAATAATCGATTCCGAGGAGGGACCGATAGTCCTTTGTAATCTTGATTACAGGATAATATACGAAAATCCTGCGGCGCTCAGCTATTATTCTTCCATATCACCCATAACGGGAAGGCTTCTTTCCACAATTATGGACGAGGAAATGATGAGCAAGGTGGTCATGAGCGTTGAGTGGTTCAAGGAGGATACAAAGAACAACAAGGTGTTCGCGCTCCATGACAAGAAGAACAATATGGATATGTATATCCTCGCCATAAGAAATACAAACGGCGAGCTTATCGGCTTTTACGGACGCCGTGAGGACAGAAATCCCGACAGCGGCAAGGAATTCGACCTTGACTGATATGTTATCCCGAATTGATTTTATGTAAAAGGAGAAGCTATGTTCAAACTTCTTAAAACCGACAATAAAGCCAGACGAGGTACTTTCGAGACCGTCCACGGCACATTCCAGACCCCATGCTTCATGAATGTGGGTACTGCTGCGGCTATCAAGGGCGGCATTTCCTCCGTTGACCTGAAAGGGCTGAAAACACAGGTGGAGCTCTGCAACACCTATCATCTTCACCTGCGCCCCGGCGACCATGTTGTGAAGCAGATGGGGGGGCTCCACAAGTTCATGAACTGGGACAAGCCCATACTCACTGACAGCGGCGGATTTCAGGTGTTCTCGCTGGCGCAGCTCCGCAAGATAAAGGAGGAGGGCGTTTACTTCGCCTCCCATATCGACGGACACCGAATATTCATGGGACCCGAGGAGAGCATGCAGATACAGTCCAACCTTGGCTCCACAATCGCCATGGCCTTCGACGAATGTATCGAGAACCCGTCCCCCTATAAATATGTGGCGGCTTCCATAGAGCGCACCACACGCTGGCTCATACGCTGCAAGGAGGAAATGGAACGGCTCAACAGCCTGCCCGATACCATAAACAAGCACCAGATGCTCTTCGGCATCAATCAGGGCTCCACATTTGACGACCTGCGCATAAAGCACATGGAGGACATTGCAAAGCTCGACCTTGACGGCTACGCAATAGGCGGACTTGCCGTAGGAGAGGCTACCGAGGAAATGTACCGCATAATCGACGTGGTAGAGCCTTACATGCCCGTGCACAAGCCCCGCTACCTCATGGGCGTTGGAACTCCCTCAAACATCATCGAAGCCGTTGCAAGGGGAGTGGATATGTTTGACTGCGTAATGCCCAGCCGAAATGCCCGTCACGCCACAGTATTCACATGGAGCGGCATAATGCACCTGAACAATAAGTGCTACGAGACCGACCCGCGTCCCGTGGACGAGCAGTGCGACTGTCCCACCTGCCGTAATTTCAGCCGAGCTTATATCAGACATCTTTTCAAAGCAAATGAGCAGCTTGCAGGCAGACTTGCCGTACAGCACAACCTTTATTTCTACAATACTCTTACCGAGAAGATCAGGGAAGCCATTGACGAGGACAGATTTGAGCAGTTCCGCGGCAAATACTCGCAGCTTCTCGCAACAAGAATATAAGAGCCCTGCTCTGAAAAAATGGAGATAATATGGAAACATTTCTTTTTATTTTAATGTTTGCGGTCTCTGTCGCTGTGACCGCGGTCTTTTTGCAGGAAACAAAGAGCGACCTGACAGGAAAGGAGCCTGTGAGCAAAAGGCTTGCAGCCATACGCAGAATGTCGCTGTGCGCGGCAGTTCTTCTGGCGTTCATAGCAGCTGCCGAGTTCCTTCACATAATCAATATGGGAGCATATTCGGGAGCTTTCATGGTTCTCGGCTGTGCAGCGGGCATATCCGCACTTGTCTGTACCATGAACAAAAAGCGCAGATACCATTCGGCAGTGTGGCTGATAAAGGCAGTGCTCATAGCGGCAGTCCTTGAGACCACTTTATTCAATATCCCCACATTCCGTATGTGGTTCGGCAGCTATAAGAGCGTTTACTTCTCCGCCGATGAGTGCGCAGACAGCAAGGATACCAATTTCCATGCCGATACAGGCGAGCTTGCCGTCCGCGGTGACAGGACCTCGGTGTTCACTCTTGAGAATATAAACTTCGAGGTAGCAGATGTTTTCGTTGACCTTGACTTTGACACCCAGACCAAGGCGGCAGACGTTTCCATAGACGCTATGGACGAGACCTGCGGAGTGGATTACAGACCTGTCATAGCAGAGGGCAGACCGGTTATCAAGCGTCCTCACTCACAGTACGTACAGCTGCATCTCTCGGGAGATGTGAGCAAGCTGAAAGTATCCGTGTCTCCCTTTAACAGCGGAGCTATACTGGTAAAGGGCATTGGTCTTAACCATCAGATACCCATGGACATATCATGGGCAAGACTGTTGCTCATTATCTTCGGCATAGTTTTCTGGCAGCTTATGATGAACAGCCGCAGCATGCAGCAGAGCATTTCCAAGAACAAGCGCATTTTCCGAATCGCAGCTGTTCTCATAACCGATGCAGCCTGTCTTGCTGCAGTAGTCACTACTTTCGTTAAGCTGGACAACTACTCCATAACCGACATAATGAAGCGCACCTCGGGAAATCAGATGACTCAGGAGCTTGTTGACGCCTTTGAGGCAGGCAGCACCAGCCTGCTCAAAAAGCCAAGCGAAAAGTTCAACGAGTTTGAGACTCCCTATACAGGCGACGCCCGTGACAGCTCTGGTATCGAGTATCAGTGGGACCACGTTTACTATGACGGTCAGTACTACAGCTACTACGGCATAGCGCCTGTAGTGCTGGTTTTTATGCCGTATCATAAGCTGACGGGATATTATTTCCCTGATTCCATGGCGGTGCTTCTGTTCGCGCTCATCGGTATCATCGGACTTACCAAGCTCTACAGGGAGTTCCTGAAAAAGCTGTTCCCGAAAACTCCCACAGGCATAGCCATAGCGGGGCTTATAATAATACAGGTGGTCAGCGGCATATGGTTCAGCATAGGCAGACCCATGTTCTATGAGATAGCCATGTCGGCAGGCTTTGCGACGCTGACGTGGGCGGTATATTTCATGCTGTCCGCCAACATAATCGGCGGGGAACGCCCTGTGCTGTCACGCACGGCTGTTTCGTCGCTGCTCTTTGCCATAGCGGTACTGTGCAGACCTACACTGGTGCTGTATTGTATCACAGCAGGCGCGTTCATGCTCCTTGCAGTCCCGAGAGCGGCAGGCACAAATAAAAAGGGCGAGAAGCCCGAGGCAGGCTCGCGGAAGTTCAGCTATCTGCTCTGCGCACTTCTTCCCATGGTATGTATAGGCTGTGTGCAGATGTGGTACAACTACGATCGTTTCGGCTCGCCCTTTGAATTCGGCATACAGTATTCACTGACCATAAACGACTTCACAAGGACACAGTTCCACCCGAGACTTTCCCTTGTGCCCATATATAACTATATGTTCAATCCCCCCGTATTCTCCATGACATATCCGAATATAAGCACGGAATTCCAGTTCCTCAACGCAGGCGGCTTCTTCTATGCAGACCTCGCGTCAACACGCAATACCTCGGGACTTTTCTTCCTTGCGCTGCCTATGTTTGCCTACTTCCTGTCATACAGGGCGCTGAAGCAGCTCCGCGGCAGAAGAAAGAAGCTTCTGACGGCTGTATATATCGGAGTACCCTGTCTGCTGATACCCTTCGGCATAATCGCTTCCGTCTGGGAGAGCGGCTACGCAGTGCGCTACATGGTGGATTTTGCATGGCAGTCTCTTCTCGGAGCGTTTGCAATAATATTCTTCCTCTATGACCGACTTTCCGATAAGACCAAAAAGCGGCTGGTATTCGGCTTCATGTGGTTTGCGACTATGTGGGCTTTGATAGTGGGAGGAGTACAGGCGTTCAATCAGATGTTCCGCTTTGATGCGTTTGATCTGGGCTATCCCGAAATGGCTTACAGCGTACAGCGCATATTTGCATTCTGGTCTTGAGCCGTTAGCTATTAGCCATTAGCCTTTAGCTTGTAGGGGCGGCGTTCCGCCGCCCGCAGGTACGCAGTTATATTGTAGGAGGCGATGCCCACATCGCCCCGCATTTTTTGTTGTATCATGGGCGGATATTATCCGCCCCTACAAACATAATTTTTGATTTTCAAAAGGAGAATGATATGATAACAAATGAAGAACTTGAAAAAGTGCGCGAATTATTCCGCGGCGACAGGTATGCTACGGAAACAGGCGCAGTTATAGATGAACTTGGCGACCACTACTCAAAGTGCAGCCTTGTTATCAACGAACACCACAAAAACGCCATGGGCGGCGTAATGGGCGGAGTATACTTCACTCTTGCGGATTTCGCCTTTGCCGTTGCCTCCAACTGGCAGCAGCCCGGCGTAGTCGGACTCAACTGCGACGCATCCTTTATCGGAGTGCCCAAGACCGAGCGCATTATCGCAGAAGCTAAGCTCATAAAGGACGGCAGGACTATCTGCTGCTACAATGTGGACATAAAGGACGAGCTTGGAAATCCTGTTGCCGCTGTTCAGTGCGTGGGGTTCAGAAAAGCGTGACAAGTCATACAGAAAAAAGCCATGAAGCACCTGATGCTCCATGGCTTTTCTTATTTTTCTGATAGCTTTTCGGATTTTCTTGCAGCCTTTTTCTCTTTTTTGATCTCATACATCTTGTCGTCAGCCATTTTAATGATGCTGAAAAGAGTGTCATCTTTTTTTGCAACAGTGATAACGCTTCCGATACTTGCGGAAATGACGTATGGCTTCTGTACCAGCTTATTGAGACTTTCAAGAGACTTGGTTATCCTTTTGGTGAATGCAACTGCGTCGCCCCTGCTTGCGTTGGGATTGAAGTATACGAACTCGTCACCGCCGAAGCGTGCGCATATACAGTTTGGATCACAGCAGCTGCTGATAGTGTTGGCAAGCCGCTGTATAGCAAAATCGCCCTCGTTGTGGCCGTAGTTGTCGTTGATGAACTTCAGACCGTCCATGTCGATGAAGCTTATCATTATCTGTCTGCCCTCGGCAGCACACTCCCTGAATACATCGTCTGCCAGATTATAGAAGCCGTTTCTGTTATAGATATTGCACAGCGGATCGATGACATACAGGCGGTTGAGCTCGTCATTTGCCTTGTTAAGGTGGAAGAGCTTGCGGATATTTTCAAGTGAGTTGCTGAGTATCATAGTGAGGGTATGGCAGAGCAGACTGTAGGTGGGGAACTCACTGTTGGTGAATATGTAATATCCAAGGCAGCGGTCGCTGTAATGCAGTGGCAGGAAGTAGTTCACACAGCCCCGCTCCTCAAAGCCCTCGGGGAACATCTCATCGCTCTGGAAATAGCCTATTTTTCTGCGTTCGCCCTTATCCCAGATGAGGGGAGCGCTCATGTATTCCGAGTAATAATCGGGATCCTCGGGAGCACTTACTGATGCGTAATCGTCCTGCCAGTCCTCGCTTAGACAGAGAGTGAATTTCTCACAGTCAAGCTCGCCGATAAGACTGGCTATAACATTGAAATATTCATCGGAGGTCATAGCTTCCGCAAGACCTGCCGTAAGACGGTTTATCATGTGGATATTATTGTTTGTATCCTCGGTCTTGCGGTATGTGAGCTTTTTGTACTCTACAAGCTCGTCGGTGCTTGAGCTCTTGCAGCCGCAGCTCTCCGTGAGAACGGGCTCGGCGTCGAGGATAGTGCTCTTTGGCTGGGGAATTCCGTCAATTACATTGGAAAGTATCTCGGCGGCAGTGCGTCCAACTTCGTAAAGAGGGCATTTTACCGATGTGATAGCGGGACTTGAATTACGTGCGCTGAAAGTATTATCGAAGCCTGTGACCATGATATCGTCGGGCACCTTATGTCCCAGCTTTTCCAGCGACGAAGCAACGGTAAGAGCCATACTGTCGTTTGCGCATATAAATGCGTCAGGGAGAGAAAGCCCCGATTCCACAAAGGCGTCCACAGCCATTTTGCCGTCGTAGCTTTTGAAATCACCGTAGAATACGCGCTTTGGGTCAACGGTGAGACCGTTCTCCTCCATAGTGCTGACAAATGCTTCGTAGCGGGACTTGCCGTCGGGGTTGCCGAGAGGCCCCGAAACGTAGTTTATCACTTTGGCGCCGTGGTCGCGGATAATATGGCTGACCAGCTTCTTCATAACGCCGAAATTGTCTATGCTTATATCGTAGAAATCCGAATTTTCGTGGTTCTCAAAAACAACTGCGGGGATATTTGCGGCGACGACTTTTCTGAAAATGCTGTTTCGCATATTGGTGTCGCCGAAGGTGTTGGTCATAAGTATTGCACCGTCGAATTTAGTGTAATCGATGAGGTTATAGATACTGCTCTCACCGATGTCAAAGGTGGCGCTTCCCACCATTCCGCCGAAGCCTGCAACATAGGAGATATTCAGATTATTGGCATAAGCGTAGGTATTGATGCCTTTAAAAACATTGTGCTGATATTCCTCGTCGAGACCGGAAACAACAACAACGATCTTTTTGGTCTTGTGTTTATCCATTATATCCCCCTCTTTTGCATAATATAGTTTAATTATATTATACCATTTTGAAAGTGTAAAAAGAGAACAAAGTATGAAATTTATGTGTAAAAAAGAATTTTTGTATAAACTCACATGAAACGATGCAAATGTTTGTGCATAAAGTCAAAATCTTTATATATTATCTTCTTATTAATATAAGCACAATAGGTCATGCCAATCGGCTCCAAGACAATATTAATACACAGCGACACAAAAGTGATATTTAGCGTGGGATTTAGCGAGTTTGCGTTTGCCAATATTTTGCGGTAAAACAATAGTGTATAAAAAACCTGGAAATGTGTGACTGAAAATGTACAAAAAAAGCAAAAAATGAGCAAGCACAAAAATTGTTAGCAAGAATTGACTTGAATAGTTCACAGAAATGTAATAAAATGATAACAGAAGCTGAGGAAAAGGAGGGACGTGGGACTGAAGAGAGTCTCAGCGCTTTTCCTGAGCGAGAAAAGGGAAAAATCTTTACTATGTTTACAAATTTAGAAAGTGAGGAATGATCAACATGAAAAAAGGCGCATTCAAGAAGATCGTCAGCGCAGGCTTAACTGCAATGATGGTTGCTTCAAGTGTACCTTCGATCCCCGCAGCAGTTGTTCACGGTGCTGATCAGCAGACACGCGGCAACATCGGCGGTTTCGATTACGAAATGTGGAATCAGAACGGTCAGGGTCAGGTTTCAATGAATCCCGGCGCAGGCTCATTCACATGCTCATGGAGCAACATCGAAAACTTCCTGGCTCGTATGGGCAAAAACTACGACAGCAAGAAGCAGAGATACGGTCAGATAGGCTCTGACATCACTCTTACTTATGATGTTGAGTACACACCAAGAGGAAATTCGTATATGTGCGTATACGGCTGGACAAGAAATCCTCTTATGGAGTACTACATCGTTGAAGGCTGGGGCGACTGGCGTCCACCCGGAAACGGCGCTGAGAGAAAAGGCACAGTAACTCTCGACGGAAATACATACGACATTGCAAAGACAATGCGTTACAATCAGCCATCTCTTGACGGTACTGCAACATTCCCTCAGTACTGGAGCATCCGTCAGACAAGCGGATCAAGAAACAACACACAGAACAACATGAAGGGTACTATCCACGTAGGCAAGCACTTTGACGCTTGGTCAAAGGCAGGTCTCGATATGTCAGGTACACTTTATGAGGTTTCACTTAATATCGAAGGCTACAGATCCAACGGATCTGCTAATGTAAAGAGCCTCGCTGTTTATGAGAACGGACTTCCCGGCGGCGGCGGATCAACTACCGGCGGCAGCACAACAACACCTACTCAGACAGTAAAGGCTGACTCAGACGGCAATTACTTCACAAGCACATTCGAGAGCGGCTCAGACAGCTGGGACGGCAGAGGAAGTGCTTCTGTTACTACAAATTCTTCCAACTACTATGATGGAAGCAAGTCACTCTATGTATCAGGCAGAGAGAATGAGTGGAACGGCTGCGCTATCGCTCTTGATTCAAACGCATTCGTACCCGGCAATACATACAGCTTCAGCGCTGCAGTTCTTCAGAACTCAGGAAGCCCAGCTACCATCCAGATGTCACTCCAGCAGGGCGACGGCAACAGCGCATCTTACACACAGATCGCTGAGGCAAGCACAAAGAGCGGCGAGTGGACAAAGCTCGAGAATACAGAGTTTACAATCCCTTCAAACTCAGGCGATATGCTCCTTTATATCGAGACTCCTGAGGGCTCGGGTGACCTCTTCGACTTCTATGTAGACGCAGTTCAGGTTTCCGAGAAAGGCAAGAAGTCCTCTGTTGTAACAGGACAGGGCAAGGTAGGCGATACAGGCAGCTCAACAGGCGGCGGTTCAACTACAGGCGGTCAGACAACAACAGGCGGCGGCACTACAACAGGCGGCACAGGAGTTCGCGCACATCAGAATCTTGATTATACATACGAAAAGGGCGGTAATGGCTTCAAGGATATCATGGGACCATACTTCCGTCTCGGTACATCAGTAAGCGGTAATGAGATCGGCAATCAGCAGGCTCAGCAGTTCATCAAGAAGAACTACAACTCAGTAACTTGTGAGAACGAAATGAAGCCTGATTCCATCGTTAAGGGAGTTAACGGCGATAACGTAAACATCAGCCTTTCATCAGCAGATGCTATACTGAGGTTTGCACAGCAGAACGGCATCGGCGTTCGTGGCCATACATTCGTTTGGTACAGCCAGACTCCAAGCTCACTGTTCCAGGAGAACGGCAGCTATGTTTCAAAGGACAGAATGAACAAGAGACTTGAGAGCATGATCAAGAATACATTCTCTCAGCTCAAGACCAACTATCCTAACCTTAAACTCCATTCTTACGACGTATGTAACGAGCTCTTCGTTAACGACGGCGGCGGAATGAGACCTGCAAGCAACTCCAACTGGGTAAGAGTATACGGCGAAGGCAACTCAGAGTTCGTTGTAAATGCATTCAAGTATGCAAGACAGTATGCTCCAAGCGATTGTAAGCTCTACCTCAACGACTATAACGAGTACATGAGCGCTAAGACAAAGGATCTTGTAAACATGGCTAAGACAGTCATGAAGGAAGGCGACTATATCGACGGTATCGGTATGCAGGCTCACCTTGATTCAAGATATCCTTCAGCAAGCGAGTTTGAGACAGCTATAAAGCAGTTCGAATCACTCGGTCTTGACGTTCAGATCACAGAGCTGGATATCACAAACAGCACAGGTACAAATGATAAGCTTTATCCTCAGATCTTTGAGGTTGCTATGAAGCATGCAGCTAACATCTCAACTGTAACTCTCTGGGGTACAACAGATGAGAGAAGCTGGAGATACCGTGAGAACGGTGGTTCACCACTTCCATTCAGCAATTATCAGCCTAAGTCATTCTACAATGACATCGTAGCTCTTGCAAGCAAGATAGATCCACCTTCATTAACAACAACAGCACCTCCTACTACAACAAAGGCAACAACTACTACAACTGTTGCTACAACAACTGTTCCTCCTGTTACACAGGATCTCAAGGAAGTTCTTAACTCCAAGGTTTCCAAGTGGGGCGATGCTAACAAGGACGGCGGCGTAGATATGGCAGACGTTGTATTCATCATGCAGTGTCTCGCTAACCCCAACAAGTATTCACTCAGCGAGGTAGGCGCATATAATGCTGACGTAAGCGAAGCCGGCGGCGGTATTACTGCTAACGATGCTCTCGCTATCCAGAAGTACCTCTTAGGTACAGTTTCAAAGCTTCCTGAGAGCTATTCAGACAACATCAAGACAGTTGTTACAGAGGCTCCCAAGACAACAACAACTACAAAGGCTACAACAACAACAGCTAAGCCTACTACAACTAAGCCCACAACAACTAAGGGCTCAACAGCAAACGGACAGAAGTTCAGCGTCGGCAACGGCAAGAACCAGTACAAGGGCACCAGCGATGGCTACAGCTATGAGATCTGGCTCGACAATACCGGCGGAAGCGGTTCAATGACACTCGGCGAAGGCGGTACATTCAACACAGAGTGGAGCGCACAGGTTTCCAAGGGTAACTTCCTCGCTCGCCGCGGTATGGATTTTGACCGTACAAAGAAGGCTACAGACTGCGGTAAGATCGTACTTGATTACGCAGCTGACTATTCAGCAAGCTCACAGGGTAACTCAAGACTCTGCGTATACGGCTGGATGACAGATCCTCTCGTAGAGTACTACATCATTGAGGACTGGGTAAACTGGCGTCCAACAGCTCAGGGCGGCAGCAAGACCGTTACAATTGACGGTGCTGAGTATGAGATATTCACACTCGACCACTATGGTCCTACAATCCTTGACAACCAGTCAAGAAACTTCAAGCAGTACTTCAGCGTTCGTAAGTCCAAGAGAACATCAGGTACTATCACAGTATCAGACCACTTCAAGGCTTGGGCAGATGCAGGCTGGGATATCGGTAACCTGACAGAAGTTGCACTCAACGTAGAAGGTTGGGAGAGCAGCGGTAAGGCAAACGTATCAAAGCTTTCACTTGAAGTAACAGGCGGCGGAAGCAGCAATAACAACAACAATAACAATAACAATAACAACAATAATAATAACAATAACAACAACAATAACGACAAGCCAAAGGTTGATACAAGCAAGAAGCTCTGCGCTATCTCATTCGACGACGGCGCTTCAGCTACAAGCACAAACGATCCCGGTTACAGAATCATAAATGCTCTTGCTAAGAACAACATGACAGCTACTTTCTTCAACGTAGGCAGCTGGATCAAGACAGAGCAGCAGATCAAGTATGAGTATGAGAAAGGCATGGAAGTTGCTAACCACACTCAGACACATCCACACCTCGGTCAGCTCGGTTCACAGCAGATCAGAAGCGAGTGGGAGCAGTGCAACAGCAAGCTCAAGAGCATCATCGGCGCAGATCCTTCAAAGCTTATGAGACTTCCATATCTCGAGAGCAACGGCACAGTTCAGTCAGCTCTTAACGATGTACCGCTTATCAGCTGTGCAATCGACACTCAGGACTGGAACAATGCTTCTAAGGATCAGATCGTAAACACAATCAAGCAGGCTGCACAGAACGGCTCACTTGAGGGTGCTATAGTACTCTGCCACGAGAACTACCAGACAACAGCAGCAGCTATGGAAGAGGTTCTTCCTTGGCTGGCACAGAATGGTTACCAGAACGTAAACATCTCTGACATGGCAAAGGCTCACGGCAAGACACTTGCAGGCGGTCAGGTTCATACACGTGCTTAATCACTAAGCAAAGTCAAAACTAATGTGCCGATCACAGAATCGGTGGTCGGCACACCTAATTAAGATTTCTCCAAATTTTAATATCCCCTGAAAGGCAGTCGGTGCAAATCGACTGTCTTTTCATTTTTTCTGAAAAATGTTATACTAATATGTGACCATAATATACTCCCATGCGTGTGTATAGTGAAAGGAGCTGATGAAGATGCAAAAATGCGGCAGCGCTCGCGAGGCGGTCGAGAGATACGGCGATATGCTGTACAGGATCTGTCTGCTTACGCTGAGGAACTCTGCCGACGCAGAGGACGCCGTTCAGGAGACCTTTATAAAATACATACAGAAGTCTCCCGAATTCAATGACGGCGATCACGAAAAAGCATGGCTCATCACTGTAGCCACAAACAAATGCCGTGATATGCTGAGATATCGTTCAAGACATCAGACAGAAAGTGAGGAGCTTCTTCTCACCTATGCTATAGAAAAAGAGGAAAGCGGGATACTGGACGCTCTTATGGAGCTTTCCGAGAAATATAAGACACCTCTGATGCTCTTTTACATTGACGGATACAAGATCGACGAGATAGCAGATATCATGGGAATAAGCGTCTCCGCAGCGAAAATGCGCCTGTCAAGAGGCAGGAAGCTGCTGGAGGAAAAATACAGAAAGGAGTATATGTAATATGGATAAAAAGCTTAAAAAAGCGGCAGATAAGATAACAATGCCGAGCGATATGAAAGAGCGTATAATAAATGCCTGCGAGAACGCGGAGAGAAACAGGTCGAATAGTGACAATAATGACGGATATATCGACGTTGTAAGCTCCGCAGAACGTGTTGACCCGAGAAGCCGTATAATCAGGACTATCAGTGCTGTTGCAGCCTGTGCGGTACTTGTGAGCGGACTTGGTGCTACGGGAGTATTCCTTCACAGACAGCATGGCAGTCATATGTCAGGCAGCGAAGTTTCCGAGTGCAGAAGCTGTCCCTTCGGAGATTTCAGCACATTTGAGTACACTTTTGACGCAGAGGACGGTATGTACGGCAATTACTCCATCGAGACATACGCAAAGCTTTCCGACTTCCTTAATAAGTTCAACTGGGGCAGCGAGCTTGAAGAGTATGAGACAAGAACTCCCGATCAGGACATTGAGGGTCAGATCTATAATATCAAATGGACAAAGGGCGATACACCTCCTATCGAGTGCAATATCAACATTTTCGACGGCGGCTTTGTAACATATCAGGAGAGCATGATGGACTTCGAGACAGGAGCACAGAAGACTATCACTGAGAACAGCAGATGCTACAAGATAGACTTTGACGCCTTTGACAGCGGAATTATGGAGATACTGTCTAAGGCAGACGAAGCTCCTACACCGTTCGGAGATTTCACTACATTCGATTATACCCTTAACGCAAACGACGGCAAATACAACGATCTTTCAGACGATAAGCGCGCAAAGCTCTCCGACTTCCTTAACAAGTTTGCTTGGGGCGAGGAGATCTCTGCCGACGAGCTTACCGAGGAAGAAAAGAGTGAGAGCGAGGTCAAGCTTCATTATCTTGAGTGGAGGATTGAGAACAAAGTATATGGTCTTGTTGTTAATGACTTGGGACTTGCAGTTTATAATGTATCAAAAGTTAATAAAGTGGCAGGAAACAGGGAAGAACTTAAACAAGAATCCGTAAAGCTTTACCGCGTAGATTATGAAGCCTTTGACAGAGACTTTATGGCGATATTAAAGGGCGAAACGACAGAAAAAGAGCTTACTCTCTGCAATGATTCGCCATTTGCGGAGATACTTGCCAAGGCTTACGACGTTGCTCCGTTTTCTATCTACAATACCGAAGCTACAGCAGAGCAGCGTGAGAAGATCGCCGATATATTCAATTCACAGACATGGTATGAGTTTGACGGCGCAGGGGAGTATTTCGGCTGGATAATAACTCCCAACAGGAACGACTTTACTGTAACTTGCACTGAGGGTAAGAGCGTTGATGTTATCTCTGTGGGATATCCAAATATTGCCTGCATTTACAGCAGGACCTATGATGACAGCGGTAATATCACCGACAGCGACTGGAGGTTCTTCAAGTGTGACAATAAGAATATCTACAGTGATCTTGCGGAAGTATTCGGAATAAAGCTGGAGTTCGGAGAAGATAATACAAATGAGGAATGGGTTGATCAGAATCTCGGCACAGAAAGGAATATCCTTGATGTTGTACACGACGAGAGAAACGATTTCAGGCTCTACCTGTCAGACGGTAATGACTTTACAGATACAGATCTGACAGCAGAACAGAAAGAGCAGCTTGTAAGCTTCTTTGAGAATTATGAGCTCAAAGACGAAGACCTTGTACCCGATATGTGGAAGGGCTACGGCTCCGATGAGTTTGAAGAGTATTTCGGCGAATCCTTTATTATGATCTCAAATGAAGAACGCGTTGAAAAGGATATATCCGTTTCCAAGGACAGGCAGTATATCGCTCTCTATTCAGCGGGAAGCTACAATGAGCACGGTTTTGATACGAGAGTATACAGACTGCATGATGCAGATGAGCTTATCAAGGGCGTATACTATATGCTCTATGGTATAGATTGAGAGGGAAAAAGAACGCACATCGTAAGATGTGCGTTCTGCTTTTATCTGAGTGCGTATAATTTTTTGAAGTCTGTTGGGGTGCAGTGCTTTATCTCCTTGAAGATACGGTTGAATGTGGTCAGGCTCTTGAAGCCCGAGCGCATAGCAACTTCCGTAATAGGTATGCTCGGGTCGAGCAGGAGAAGCTCTGCCGCTTTGGTACGCCTTGCGTTTATATACTGTAAGTACGACATGGAGTTGTACTGCTTGAATATACGTGAGAAATGGTATTTGCTGTAGCCTGCAACATCTGCAAGCTGCTCCAACGTGATATCGTACATGTAGTTGTTGTCGATATACTTGAGGACAGTACCGAATTTCTCGCTGTACTCGTCTATCTTTTCGTCGTCGCAGTCCATAACTATCTTCTGCTGTTCCAGCTGGAACTCGCGGAGCGCCATAAACAGCTCGATGACCTTGACGTATATCTTTACATCAGCCAGCTCGGACTTTGAGTTATACAGTGAAAGTATATCCAGCATAGTTTTTTTAGCCAGCACATGAAGCTCCTTGTCCATATCCCCATTGATGAGGACAGGCATATTCAATGAGCGCATTACAGGCTCGAGAGCTGATATCTCGCCGAGGATGCTGTTATCGCACTGGAAAATGATTCGTCTTCCGGGGATAGCGGGCATACCGTGAAGCTCGCCGGGCGGAATAATGAGAACGTCATTCTCGGGCACGAGGTAATCAACAGCGTTTACAGTAACAGTATATTCATTTTTGATAGGCATAATGAGTTCAACGGCGTTATGCCAGTGAACAGGGTATTCTTCATTCTGGACGTTGTCGTAGAGCATGGCGTATTTTTGTGTATCATACTCAACGGTCTCAAAGTCACCCGAAAGATGTTTTATCATTTGTTTCGCCCCCCTCTGAGGCTTGCTCAGCAACTGTTTTGACCAAATATTGCTGTTTTTTTCATGCGTTTATTTTTTGTGCTAATACCATTATAATCTATATGCCGTATTTTGTAAATGCTTTTTGTATAACTTTGTGAAAACTATACAAAGTGACCAACCAAATTTTGCGCAATATGGAAAGACAAAATGTCAGTTTTATACTGCCATATTACAGCCATATTACCGCAATACGACAAAAACCCCCGATGACCGCATATCATCGGGGGAAAAGTCAGTTTTTTAGATCTCGGGCATATTGTCGTCAGAGTTGTTGTCGGTATAGTACTGTGTATCTTCGTCGGGATAATCCTGAGCGTCTCTGTTTTCATCGTAGCTGTATACGTACTCGCCGTTATCAGTGCTGTCCTGTGCAGCTGCGGGAGCAGCCTTCGGAGCAGCCATCTTGCCGCCGAGGAAGCCTGCAAGTAGTGATCTGATGTCAACGCCTGTAGCTTCTGTAAGACCGTCTGTGATCTTTGTAGTAGAGCCGATGATGTCGCCGACCAGTCTGCTGGAGTTGCCTTCGCCGTACATTGTGATCTTGTCGACCTGTGACAGAGGAGTAGCGGCGTTCTTAACGACCTCGGGAAGAGCCTTGAAGTACATTTCAAGCACAGCAGCCTCGCCGTACTTCTTCATAGCCTCAGCCTTAGCGTTGATACCCTCAGCCTCAGCAAGACCCTTAGCGCGGATAGCGTCCGCCTCAGCCTTACCTACAGCAGCGATACCTTCAGCCTCCTGCATCTTGGCGTACTTCTGAGCTTCAGCTTCAGCCTTCTGAGCCTCAGCCTCCTGCTCACGCTGGAAACGATCTGCTTCAGCCTCTTTCTTCAGCTGATAGAGCTTAGCGTCGGCTTCCTGCTGAGCCTTGTAGCGGTCAGCCTCAGCCTTCTTCTTGATCTGAGCTTCGAGAGCCTTTTCTGTTACTTCTGCCTCGCGAGCCTTGAGCTCAACGTCCTTTTCGGATGCAGCGATATTAGCGTTAGCCTTTGAAACCTCGATGGACTTACGCTGCTCTTCCTTCTGGATCTCGTAAGCAGCGTCAGCGATAGCAAGCTGTGTATCAGCTTCCTTTTTGAGTTCAGCCTGACGGATAGCAAGTTCGTTGTTCTTCTGAGCGATCTCGGTCTCAGCAAGTATCTTAGCGTCGTTGGCTTCTTTCTTAGCCTGAGCCTTGGCGATCTCGATCTCCTTTTCGGACTCAGCGCGTGCGATAGCAGCCTTCTTCTGGATCTTTGTGGTGTTGTCGATACCGAGATTCTCGATAAGGTTCTGGTCGTCGGTAAAGTTCTGAACGTTGAAGGATACGATCTCCAGACCCATTCTGTTGAGGTCGGGAGCTGCGTTTTCCTGGACCTTTTCAGCGAAAGCCTTACGGTCATTGACCATAGCCTCAAGAGACATCTGACCAACGATCTCACGCATGTTACCTTCAAGTACCTCTCTTGCTACCTTAGCAACATAAGCTGTGTCCTTGTTAAGGAAGTTCTCAGCGCCCAGCTTGATGAGCTGAGGATCGCTACTGACCTTAACGTTTACGTTAGCGTCAACGTTGATGTTGATGTAGTCCGCAGTAGGAACAGCGCTTGAAGTCTTTACGTCAACGGCGATAAGCTGTAATTTCAGCTTATCCACACGCTCGAAGAAGGGTATGCGGATGCTTGCCTTACCGATTATGATCTTCTTCCTCAGACCTGATATAATGTATGCAGTGTCCGGGGGAGCCTTTATGTATCCTGTGAATATGATCACAAGAAGTAAAATGATACCAATTGCAGCGGGGATAACTACGCCCCAGTTCATGTTGTCGAACATATAAACCTCCATATCATAGAAAGATGTGCTTATGCGGAGCACTTGTTTTACAGCGATCGACTTATCTCGACCGCATGATAGTATTATATATTATTTTTATAGCTTTGTCAATATCCCACAATTGTTTACAGCCTGTATAGAGATAAACTTGCATTTATGCATAATGCACAGAAGCTGATATCACAAAAATAAGTTCACATGAACCTTTTAAATAGTTTTGAGAACTCAGTAAAGCAACTCAGGTTCAGTTTTATCCTCTTTGGCTAATTATTACAGTTTGGTTACAGTTTTTGAACAGGCATACTCCGCGAAAAATTGCACTTTACGGATTTTCAGGCAGTGATTGACATAAAGCTGACAAAGTGGTAAAATAGTATAGTACATCTGCGGCAATAATGTATAAATTAATGCCGCAGTTTTTGTGCAGGCGTACAAAGATAAGGCTGAACGGAAAAAAGTTTGCTCTTTTGTGGCATTTATATTACGAGAAGCTTATCGGCGGAAGGAAGTGAAGCTGTTGATAGAGCCCGAACATTGCACGCTGATCATAGAAAAATACTACCGTGAAATATTCAGCTACTGCTTCGCAAAGCTCGGATACAGTTATCATTCCGCAGAGGACTGCACACAGGAGGTCTTTGTGGTATTCTTCTCAAAGCATGAAAGGCTTGAGGATACCGATAATATAAGACTGTGGCTTTACAGGACGGCGGACAATGTGATAAAAACATTTCTGCGCAAGAGCCCGCCTGCGGTCAGTCTTGAGGAAAGCACCGAGGCAATGAATATCGCAGACAGCGGTGGATTTGAAGATACCGATGAAAGCCTGCTGGACGTTCTTGAGCCCGATGAGCGAAAGCTTGTAGAGCTCTACTACGACAGCGACTACGGACAACGAAACCAAGCGGCAAAACGGCTGGGATTATCCCTGCCCGCACTTTACAGAAAGATACACAAGATTAAAAAGAAGCTTCGCGCCGCCGAGAAAAAGTCTGCGGACGCTATCATGGATAAGGAGTGATACCGTTGAAGAAAAAAGCTACCACAGATAAGCTTTCGGATAAGAATATGCTTGATGATCTGCAAGCCCTTCTTAATGAGGAGCTTGCCAAACCCTTAGAGGAGCGTGATCTTGATGCCATTGAGAAAATCACCTGCGCTATGGTCGATATTAATGACAAAGAAGTTCCGCAGCCTGTTTCTGCGGAAGAAGTCCTCGCAGAAGCCGCAGCAAGGAAAAGACGACACAGGATCGTACTGCTGCGCAAGTGGGCAGCCACACTCAGTGCCTGCTTCGCCCTCTGCGTCGCCCTCAACTTCTACACACTCAGGACCTACGGATCAAACGTCTTTGAAACAATGATAAATATGGCAAAGTCAGGTTTCAGCATAGACACCAATCAGCTCAGAGACCTTGAACCTGCTGCTCCTCCCGAGGGCATGACGACTACAACAACTACTGCACCTGCGGGAGTATATACAACTCAGGTAACAGGGGCAATGGCTACTACTGCGGCTACTTATACAGCTGTTACAGGTAATTTGACGACTACAGCTGCATCTGCTTACACAACGGCTGCGATCCCGGGGATAAGCGAAACTCCAATGGAGACAATTGTGAACAGGTGTGATGTCTCGGCACGTTCAATGGCGCTGGATATACTCACCAATGCAGATAAAGCAGGCGTTTATCCCTGCTATCCAACGCAGCTCCCTGATACTCTCAGTGATCTGGAATGCACGGATTTCCATAACGAGAAGCTGAAGGACTCAAACGACTGCTATTTCACCTTTGAAAACGGTTCGGTAAAGCTGGATATAAACATAGAAGCTTACTACTCTGAGGAGCTCATGCCAAATGTGCTCATACCCAGCGACAATGATTCCTACGATATATTCAAGGGCAGAGAGATAAGCGGATTCATCATGGGCGATGATAATAGCTGCACCGCGGTGTTCGTTTACGAAAATACGGTCTATACTCTCCACGGCTCGGGAGTAAGTTATAATGAGCTTGAGGTAATAGCCGAAAGCTTTATTCCGTATCCCTCGGAATACATAAAAAAGTGAGGGCAGCGGAATGAAGAAGAAATACATTACAGCTGCCTTTTTAGGTCTGCTGATGTTGGGCGCACCTGTACAGATGAACGCTGTATCGGTGGACAACAGCTACTACGAGCAGTATCAGAAGGCTATCGGACTAATAGAAAAATGTTCTGTAAGATGTTCCTCATCGGCTAAGGGAGTTCTTGAGATAACTGCGAAAACTCAGGTATCGGGCAAGATGAACGAGGTCGGCTTCAGGAATATAGTAGTACAGCGAAGCAGTGACGGAAGGAACTGGCAGGACGAAGTGACTGTCGGAGACAAGACAGCAAAGAATACAAAGTATTACAATCTGGACGGCTATACAGTCAATGTTCAGGGAGGATACTATTACAGAGCCGTATGTGTTCATTATGCCAACGGAGCTCTCCGCGGCAAATCGGAAACATACACTCAGACGGCGGAGAATATTTCGTCGGAAGTGTGGGTAGAGGCAAAGCCTGTTACAACAACACCTACTACAACCACGACAACAAGAATAACCACCACAAAGCTTACTACCACTACTACAAGGCTGACCACTACAACAAAGGTGACAACTACCCTGAAAGCAACAGATGCAGGTATTAACGGTAATACAACAAAGAACACAACGTCAGCTCCTTCGACTACGGTCAAGAGAGCGACGGAGACCAAGAGCGCAGCTTATGCTCAGACCACAACATCGACGAGCACAAATGCCGCGTCAGCAACAAAGACTGTAGGAGCCGAAAGCACACCAAATACAGGTGATAAGCCGCCTGTACTGATGTTTACGGCGCTTTGCAGTGCAGGAGCAGTTGCATTGTTCCTGCATAATAAAAGACCCAAAAGGAGCTGAAACAAGGGGGACAAACAAGACGATCGACTGCGTTAGCTGAGAAGCCTTTCTGCACAGGCGGCAGATATACGCAGAAGATAACAGCTTCAGCAATTGGGAAATATTATATGTTATCCCTGTCCGCAGCACTCGGACGGGGATATTTTTTGTCTGAACTGCGTTGACAATGCCACATAAACTCTATATAATAAATGTAAGGTAAATCATAATTTTGCGGAGCAAAATTATGATTTAAAGGAGGGTATGTATGAAGCTTATTCATTTGTCAGATCTTCATCTCGGCAAGAGACTCAACGAATTCTCTCTCATTGAGGATCAGGAGTTCATTCTCCGCGAGATATACAGTATAATTTCAGAGGAGCACCCTGATATGATAGTTATAGCAGGGGATATTTACGATAAGCCAGTTCCCTCCGCGGAAGCTGTCAGGCTTTTCGATGACTTCCTCACCAAAGCGGCAGAGCAGACTGAGCATATCTTTGTCATAAGCGGAAACCATGACTCTGCGGAGCGCATAGCCTTCGGCTCCCATATCATGGAGAAAAGCGGCATACATATGTCTCCTGTTTACGACGGGAATATAGTACCTACCATACTCAGCGATGAATACGGTGAGTTGGGAGTTTACATGCTGCCCTTTATCAAGCCCGTCAGTGTTCGCAGGTTCTTTCCCGATGCGGAGATAGTCAGCTACACCGACGCCGTGAATACCGCTGTTGACGCTATGGACGCAGATTTCACAAGGCGAAATATCATTATAACTCATCAGTTCGTTACGGGAGCTCAGAAAAGCGACTCCGAGGAGGTATCCGTAGGCGGCACGGACAACGTTGACAGCTCTGCCTTTGACGGCTTCGACTATGTTGCACTGGGACATATCCACAGTCCCCAGAACGTAGGCAGCGAGAGGATACGCTACTGCGGAACGCCGCTGAAATATTCATTTTCCGAGGCTTCCCAGCAGAAGTCGGTGACAGTGGTGGAGCTCCGCAAAAAGGGCGATATGACCGTAAGAACAGTGCCCGTCGAGCCACTGCACGATATGCGCATAGTAAAGGGGAGATTTGAGTACATCTGCTCAATGGAATGCAGCTCGGCAGGGAATACCAATGACTATATCCACGCAGTTCTCACTGATGAGGAGGATATCCCCGAGGCTATGGGACGGCTTCGCAGCGTATATCCCAATATTATGAGCCTTGAATACGACAACCGCCGCACAAGGAGCTCACATGGCAGTATTGAGACTGCCGACGCTGACAACAGGCAGCCTATCGAGCTTTTTGAGGAGTTCTACAAGCTCAGCAACGGCGGCGAGATGTCACCGCAGCAGCGTGAGCTTGCGCAGTCGCTGATAGAAAAGATATGGGAGGGCGAGGTATGAGACCCATAAAACTTGAAATGTCAGGCTTCGGCCCCTATGCCGAAAAGGCTGTCCTTGACCTTGAAGCTCTCGGAAACAGCGGACTTTACCTTATTACAGGCGATACGGGAGCAGGAAAGACTACCATATTCGATGCCATTACTTACGCACTTTACGGAAGCGCCAGCGGTGTGAACCGCGACGACGACAGTATGCTGCGGTCGAAGTATGCCTCGCTGGATACTCCCACCTATGTGGAGCTGGTTTTCGACTACGCAGGCAAGCGCTACACCATAAACCGCAACCCTGCCTACACCAGACAGGCTAAGCGCGGCGGCGGATATGCTCAGCAGCCTGCCAATGCGGTGTTCACCTATCCCGACGGCAGAGCTGTTTCTGGAAAAAGGGACGTTGACGGGGCAGTTGCCGAGGTAATAGGGCTTACGGAAAAGCAGTTCAAGCAGATAGCCATGATAGCTCAGGGCGACTTCATGAAGCTCATAACCGAGGATACTACTCAGCGCCGCGAGATACTGCGCCACATCTTCAAGACCAAGAACTACCAGACCTTGCAGGAGGCTCTCAAAAGCGAGTGCAGCACGCTGAAAAGCGGCTGCGACAGGCTTCGCGAGGGCGTAAAGCAGTACATCGAGGGCATAGTATGCGGTGAAGAGGACGAGTTTGCTCCCGAGGTCGAAAAGCTGCGTGAGGAGCTGCCGCCGCTGGAGTACATCACCGATGTGATGAACAGGCTCATAAGCCGTGACAAGGCACAGTCAGAGGTTTACGAGCGTGAGAGCGAGGAGCTGGACAAGAGCCTTGAAGCCGTGAGTGCAAGACTTGCAAAGGCTGAGGAAAAGGCTCGTATAGAAGCTGACCGCGACCGCACATCAAAGGAGCTTCAGGAGGCTCAGCAGCGGCAAAAGCTCCTTGCGGACAAATATGAGACCGAAAAGGCACGTCAGCCCAAGGTGACTGAGATCATGTCGGAGCTGGCGGCAGTAGAGGCTGAGAAGCCCGAATATGAACGTGCGGCTGAGCAGGAGCGCCTGCTTGCCGAGGAGAAAAAGGTGCTTGAAAAGGCGGCGTCCGACCTTGACAGAGCAGCCGCCGAGAAAGCCGCTTCGGAGAAGCGGCTGGAGGAGCTGAAAGCAGAGCTTTCAGCTCTCGGCGGCATCGGCGAGAACAAGGCGAAGCTGGACGCGGAGCGTGAAAGGCTGAGCCGCCGCGGCCAGGAGCTGTACAAGCTGGCAGAGCTGCTGACGGGATACGAAACAAGCAGCGCAGAGCTGAAAAAAGCTGCCGCAGACTTAAAGGAGCAGACCTCAGAGCACGACCGCCTGATGAAGCAGTGTGAGCTGCTGGCAGAAGAGATAACGGTGATGAAAAAGCGCCGCAGCGAGCTTGAGAACTGCAGTGCGGAAAAGGAGAAGCTTCTCCGCAGCGAGGAGGGCTTGAAGAGCAGAAGCACTCAGCTGCGGAGGCTGTCCGCCGATATAACCGAGAGCGAGAAGCGGTTCAGTGAGCATGAGGAAGCGGCGGAGCTTTACAGCGAAGCCGCAGAAGAGGTGAGCCGCCTTGCTGCAAAATACGAGCAGGGCTACAGGGCGTTTCTCGATGACCGTGCAGGCGTTCTTGCGGAGCAGCTCCGCGACGGCGAGCCCTGTCCCGTATGCGGCTCACGGGAGCACCCTGTCCCCGCACAAAAATGCACCAATGCACCCACTGAGGCGGACCTTGAAAAGCTGAAAAAGAAGCTTGAACAGGCGCGGAGCTTCGCTGAGAAGCGCAGCGCAGAAGCCTCAGCCGCAAAGGTCAAGGCTGACGAGCTGGAAAAGACTCTGACGGCGGAAGTCGGGGAGCTTCTCGGCTGTGATATGGCAGACGCGGCGGAGCGCTGCGCAGAGGAGCTGCAAAGCACCATTGAGCAGCTGGATCAGCTGGAAAAGAAGCTGACCGAGGCAGAGAAACTCATAGCCGAGTACGACAGACTGGGGCGTGAGACAGAGTCCAAGGAAACTCAGGAAAAAGGCGTTATGGCGGCTGTTGCCGAGACCGACAGGAAGATAACGGAGCTCCGCAGCCGCAGGGATACTCTTGATGGCAAGGTGAAGCAGCTTCTTGCGGACGCTGAAAAGCGGGCGGCAGAAGTAATGGACGGTGCTGCCTTTGATGAGGTCCGTGAAAGGATTATCACGGAAAGAACACTGCTGAAGGCACAAATTTCCGATATATCTTCAAAAATAGCAGAGGAAGCCGAAAAGGCTGCCCATAAGGCGGAGCTTGACAAGCTCATACCACGGTCGGAGCAGCTGATAAATCAGCTTAGCAGCGATATCACGGCGCTTAACGGGAAAAAGGTAGCTTCCGATACAAGGCTTGCGGAGCTTGGGCGTCAGCTTGCGGAGCTCCGCGGCAGACTTCGCTTTGAAAACGGCAAAAATGCCGAGATATATGCGGCTTCGCTTAGGAAGAAGTGCGCGGATATCAAGGCGGCTTACGATGCTGCGGAAAGCGCTGTAAACGACGGCGAGAAGCTCTGCTCGGGCATTGCGGGCAGGCTGAAGCAGCTGACGGAGCAGCTTGCAGGCTTCGGCGACCTTGACGCTGACAAGGAAAGCAGCGAAAGGTCACGTCTCACAGCCGAAAAAACTGCTATTGCGGCAAAGCTGAGACAGCTCCACACAAGACTTGCAATAAATAACACTGCGCTTTCAAACATTACCGACGGCTCCGCGGAGCTCTCTGAGCTTGAAAAACGCTATATATGGGTGAAAAATCTCTCGGATACCGCTAACGGAAAGCTGTCCGACCAGAGCAAGCTCATGCTGGAGACCTATATACAGACCGCATATTTCGACAGGATAATTCGCCGCGCAAATCTCCGTCTCAAGGTCATGTCCGATGGGCAGTACACCCTTAAAAGGCGTGAGGAATTCGAGGACAAGCGCACTCAGGTGGGACTTGACCTTGATGTGGTGGATCACTATAACGGCTCTGTGAGAAGCGTCAAGACCCTGTCCGGCGGCGAGTCCTTTAAGGCTTCACTCTCGCTGGCACTGGGACTTTCCGACGAGATACAGTGCTCGGCAGGGGGCATACAGCTTGATACCATGTTCGTGGACGAGGGCTTCGGCTCGCTGGACGACAACTCCATAGAGCAGGCTGTACGCGCTCTTGCAGGACTGTCCGAGGGCAGCCGCCTTGTGGGGATAATCTCTCATGTACAGGCGCTCAAGCAGCGTATAGATAAGCAGATCGTTGTCCGCAAGGACAAAAACGGCGGAAGCACCGCTGAGATCATAGTTTGATCTTAGCCGCAGCTCCATATGGAGCTGCGGCTTTACCAATATTTTTACTTTGTGCATTTTATCCAAATTGCTCCAATCACATAAGCGGAAAATCCGCGTTTGCAGACTGTATGGGCGGGAAAACTTGTAATTATTTACAAATTTTTCGGGCAGACTATCCGCTTTGTTGATTTTTGTTCGTTGAAATGCTATAATTATATTGTTGAATTCATTTTTTCTTAAAAAACAACGCATAGAATTAGCCTATGGAGTGATAGCAAAATGAAAATGACAAAATGTCCCGAAAAGCATCTCTACGATGCTGATAAATATGACAGCTGTCCTGTTTGTGCTGAAAAAAACAGCGCTGTCGGGAGCGTGAAAGCTCCTAAAAAGGCAAAAGTTGTCAGGGTCAGAGCGGTAAAGGCACGCCAGTCGGAGCAGAAGCCAGCTGAGACTAAGCCTGCACCCAAGGCAGAGCAGAAGCCTGCCGAGACTAAGCCTGCACCCAAGGCAGAGCAGAAGTCTGCCGAGACCAAGCCAGAGCCCAAGGCAGAGCAGAAGCCTGCTGATACCAAGTCAGCTGTTCATGCAGGTCAGAAGCCTGCTGAGACCAAGCCCGAGCCTAAAAAAGAAGCGACAGGCGACAAAAAACAGGGCAAAACTGTACGCACTGATGACGGCGATGAGCTTGCGCAGAAAATAATGGACTCCATTCCCGAGTCTGAGAAGGAGAAGTTCAAGGCTGATAAAATGCCTGATATTCTTCACGATAAAAAGCGGATAGATACTTCTCCCGAGCCTGTAAAGCTTGATAAACTGAATGATAAAAAGTCCGAAGCCTCTAAAAAGGACATTAAGGCTGAGGAAAAGAAGTCCGAAGCTCCCAAAAAGGACGCAAAGGCTGAGGAAAAGAAGTCCGAAGCTCCCAAAAAGGATGCAAAGGCTGAGGAAAAGAAGCCAGAGGCTCCCAAGAAGGACGCAAAGGCTGAGGAAAAGAAGCCAGAGACTCACAAAAAGGACGCAAAGGCTGAGGAAAAGATGCCAGAGGCTCCCAAGAAGGACGCAAAGGCTGAGGAAAAGAAGCCCGAAGCTCCGCAAAAGGACGAAAAGTCCGAGGATTATGAGAAGTACGGCGACCTTATAAATGACGAGAACATCGAGATAGACGACGTCAACAACATGGCTATCGACAAGAACGGCACACTCGTTAAGTACGTGGGAACTACCGAGTCTATCGTTATTCCCGAAAAGGTAAAGGTCGTGGGCAAGTACGCTTTCCGCGGCAACGAGACCGTGAAAAGGATCGTCATGTCCGACAGTATCCGCGTGGTGGATAAGTTCGCGTTCTGTCACTGCTTTAACCTTGAAGAGGTGGTTTTCTCAAAGAATCTCGAGTCCATCGGCGAAAATGCTTTCCTCAAATGCCTGAGACTCAAAGAGCTGAATCTGCCCGAGTCGGTCAAGAAGATAGGCAAGGGCGCTTTCGGACGCTGCAACAGTCTTGAAAATGTGGTACTGCCTGCATATCTCCAGAGGATAAGCGACCTCATGTTCTTCTCCTGCAAGAGACTGAGAAGAATAGTTATCTCGGGCTCTGTTGAAGAAATAGGCAGTGCGGCTTTCTCAGAGTGCTACAGCCTTAAAAAGGTCATAATCTCCAATTCTGTAACTGTCATAGGCGAGAGCGCTTTCTCATGGTGCAGATCGCTGGAGTCCATAATCATACCGACAACTATCAAGAGTATCGGAAACTGGGCGTTCTATGGCTGCCAGAATCTTATGGATCTTAGAATAAGTATGTATACAAAGGACATCAGGGAGGACGCGTTCTGCGGCTGCGAGAGTCTGTGCAATATCCAGATAGCGGAGTTCGAGGACGAGAATATCCCACTTGAAAGCATAAAGAAAGGTCACAAGCAGACCATAAGGATACTTAAACAGGTCAACCGCAAAAAGGCTGAGCGCTATGCCAAGGAGCACGGCTTCAGCACACTGTTTATCTGATATGAAAAGCAAAAACCGAGAGCATTGCTCTCGGTTTTTTATATAAATTTGGAGGGGAAAAATGAAGCTTAAATAAACCGGGGACTGTTCGTTGAAATCCCATTCTTGATCTCGGCATAATTATTGTGCTGTAAGCGATGTACAATCAGCAAATCTGATGATAGTGAGCGAGTTTACGAGCGCCAACGTGGCAAGGGTACAGCGTCACGCTGCTTCTATAATTATAATATACACCACTTTTTTGTAAATTGTCGTATTGAAAAGTGAAAATAACAGAAAAGCTTTGTGTGAGAAATAATGCTCAATGTGGAATCAAGGGCTTTAATATGACAGGAATGTGAAAAAAATCATTTTTTTGCTTTCAGACACTTGACAATCAAATTTGAAAGTGATATAATACAAACATCAAAGAAATGCGATGACGGAGAGAAGTAACGCAGAATTTCGTTCCCAGAGAGTGCGGGCATGGTGAGAGCCGCATATCAGAGTCTGTGTGAATAACACTCCCGAGCATCAAACCCAAAGGGTGCCGATTTAAGTGGGGCAGCGTCCTGAAAAGGAGCTGTTTTTGAAGATATTTTCACTATTACGGTGCTTCGAGTAGGGGCGACGTATTCCGCACGTTACAGCGGCTCAAAAGTGATCGCTTTTGCGGTAATTCAGGTGGCACCACGGGTATTATGCCCCGTCCTGTAGTTTCAGGACGGGGCTTTTTGTATTTCTGCTCGTCCTGCATAATATACTTTATATATTGAAAGGAAGATCATTTATGAAGCACATTGATGTCAAGGAGATAATCTCCACCAAGGACTATGTAGGCAAGCAGGTAACTGTATGCGGCTGGGTACGTACCTCACGCAACTCCAAGAGCGTAGCATTCGTTGAGGTAAACGACGGTACCTCACTTAAAAACGTTCAGGTCGTAGTTGACAAGGGCGACAGCGACTACAAGGAGCCAAGAGTCGGCATGTCCGTAAAGGTAACAGGTACTGCTGTTGAGGGCAGAAACGAGACTGTTGAGATAAATGCAGCTCCCGACGGTATCACTGTACTGGGCGATGCTCCCACAGATTATCCTCTCCAGAAAAAGGGACACACCCTTGAATTCCTCCGTACTATCCCTCACCTCAGAGGCAGAACGAATACATTCAATGCAGTATGGCGCGTCCGTTCAGTGCTTGCTGCTGCTATACATGAGTACTTCCAGAAGAACAACTACGTTTATGTAAATACTCCCCTTATCACAGGCAGCGACTGTGAGGGCGCAGGCGAGATGTTCCAGGTAACAACTATCGGCTACAGCAAGGACTACAAGAACGAGGAGGAGTACTACGCTAACGACTTCTTCGGCAGAAAGGCAGGCCTTTCCGTATCAGGTCAGCTGGAGGGCGAAATGGCTGCAATGGCTATGGGTAAGATCTACACATTCGGTCCCTCATTCAGAGCCGAGAACTCCAATACTCCAAAGCACCTTGCAGAATTCTGGCATGTTGAGCCCGAGGTAGCTTTCGCAGAGCTGGACGACGTTATCGAGATAGCTGAGAATATGCTGAAATACGTTATCCGCAAGCTCCTTGATACATGTCCCGATGACATGAAGTTCTTCGACGCTCACTTTGAAAAAGGTCTTATCGAGCGCCTTGAGGAGCTTATCTCCCACGACTTTGCAAGAGTTACCTACACAGAGGCTATCGACCTCCTCAAAAAGTCAGGTGAGAACTTCGTATACCCTGTAGAGTGGGGCTGCGACCTCCAGACAGAGCATGAGAGATACCTCTCCGAGAAGGTGTTCAAGAAGGCTGTATTCGTAACAGACTACCCCAAGGAGATAAAGTCCTTCTACATGAAGCAGAACCCCGACGGCAAGACCGTTGCGGCTGTTGACCTCCTTGTCCCCGGTGTCGGCGAGATAATTGGCGGCAGCGAGCGTGAGGCTGACTATGAGAAGCTCATCGCTGCTATGAACGAGAGACAGATGAACCTCGACCTCTACAGCGACTACCTCGACCTGAGAAAGTTCGGCTCAGTACCTCACGGCGGCTTTGGTCTGGGCTTCGAGAGACTTATCATGTATACAACAGGCATGGCAAATATCCGCGACGTTATACTCTTCCCGAGAACAGTCGGATCTATCAGATGATTTAACGGCAAAGCCGTTAAAAGATGAGAGTTGAAAGTGTAGAGTAGAGAGTTAATGTGTTCACTTCGCTCACATTATTTAAATAATGTCGCCGCAGGCGACACCATAACTTTCAACTCTCAATTCTAAACTCTAAACTTCAAAAAGTACAGCACGGCTTTCGTCAATGGCGCCGATAGCCGTAAAAATATCAAGTAAAGGAAAGTGATTGATCATGTCAAGATCGCTGTATATCCCCAAGGACTATAAATCAAGTCTAACGCTGAGAGAAACTCAGCACGCTATCAAGTACATCAAGGACGTATTTCAGACGGCTCTCTCTTTTGCACTTACACTTGACCGTGTATCAGCTCCCCTGATCGTTAAAAAGGGCAGCGGTATCAACGATGACCTCAACGGCGTTGAGCGCAAGGTGGATTTCGACATCAAGGAGATCGACGCAGAAGCAGAGGTAGTTCAGTCGCTGGCTAAATGGAAGCGTATGGCTCTCTATCGCTACGGCTACAATGCAGGCGAGGGCATCTACACTGATATGAACGCTATCCGCCGTGATGACGATACAGATAATACACACTCCATCTTCGTTGACCAGTGGGACTGGGAAAAGGTCATTACCCGCGATCAGAGAAATATCCAGTTCCTCAAAGAGACAGTAAAGTCCTTGGTCAAGGCTATCGCTTATACAAAGCGTAAGGTAAGTCTCCGCTATCCTCAGCTGGATGCAAAGATCTGTGAGGAGCCTTACTTCATCACTACTCAGGAGCTTGAGGATATGTATCCCGACAAGACAGGTCACGAGCGTGAGCGCCTTATCACAAAGGAGCACAAGACCGTATTCCTTATGGGTATCGGCGGAAAGCTCTCCAGCGGTGAGAAGCACGACGGAAGAGCTCCCGACTACGACGACTGGTCACTGAACGGCGATATCCTCTTCTGGGACGAGGTTCTCGATGATTCTCTGGAGATATCCTCAATGGGTATCCGTGTTGACGAAGAATCCCTTAAAAAGCAGCTTGCCGAGTGCGGCGCTGAGGACAGAATGCAGTACAAGTACCACCAGATGATAGCTGACGGCACACTTCCTCTCACTATCGGCGGCGGTATCGGTCAGTCAAGACTTTGCATGTTTATGCTTGAAAAGGCACATATCGGCGAGGTACAGTCCTCAATATGGCCTGACGATATGATAGAGAAGTGCGCTGAGAACGGTATCACTCTGCTCTGATAAAAAACATATAACGTAATAACTTGCTGAGCGTATGAACGGGATTCCAAAGGGACTGTGTTCCTTTGGCGGAGTCCAGAGGCAGGCTTAACCAGCCCGTCCCCTTCTGTCAGCTTCGCTGACAGAGGGGACGGACCCGATTAGGGGGCCCTGCAAGAGAGGGCGTCCTTTAACGGGCGCTCGGAAATCGCCCCTACACATGATAAAAAGCCCGAAAGCTATGCTTTCGGGCTTCGTTTGTTATATTCGTATTTGCGGGCGACCACTGTTCGCCCCTACAAGCTAATGGCTGCTTAACCTCTTAATTCTGCTCCGATAGCGCTGAGTGCTTTCAGTACGCGCTTCATAGCGCCGTCTGCCTGCTCGTCTGTGAGAGTACCCTCGTGTGAACGCATTGAAATAGAGTAAGCAATACTCTTCTTGCCGTTCTTCTTCATGTCGTCGCTGCGGTATACATCGAAGAGAGTTACCTTTTCAAGTATCTTTCCTACAGCGCCCTTGATAGCCTTTTCAAGCTCTGCAACAGGCATATCCTCGTCCACAAGGAGACTGAGGTCACGGGTAGTTGCAGGGAATTTGGGCAGTGGCTGATAGGTTATCTTGTCAGCGGCAGCTGCCATGAGCTCGGGGATATTGAGCTTTGCAACGTAGGTCTTTACGCCTATCTCATATGTCTCCTGTACCTCGGGGTGAACCTCGCCCATGATACCGAGAGGAGAGCCGTCCTTGAGGATAACTGCGCTTCTGCCGGGGTGGAGAGCGTACTTCTCGTCGAATACATCGCTGTCATTTGCGCGGATATACTCAACGTCGTCGATTTTCAGCTCTGCGAGGAGCTGCTCTACCATGCCCTTGAGGGTGTAGAAGTCAGCGTCGCCGCCGTACATACCGATAGTGAGCTTCTGTGGCTCGTCGGGGAGTGAGTAGCTGTACTTGTGCTTCTGCTTGCCGCTGTTAGCAAGTGTATCGCCGTTGATGAAAGGCTTTTCCTGCTCGGCAGGGAGGTACTCCTTAGCTATCTCAAAGAGACAAGCCTTGTCGTTGCGGTTGTTGTAGTTGAAGGAGAGAACGTCCAGCATTGAGGGGATAGTAGATGTTCTCATAACGCTGGTGTCCTCGCCCAGAGGATTAACGATCCTTACTACCTTGCGGAGCTTGCTGTCCTGTGGGAGGCGTATCTTATCGAAGTACTTGGGAGATACGAAAGAGTATGTAGCTATCTCATAGCCGCCGAGAGCAACAGCTGCATTTCTCAGTGTGCGTGTGAACTTCTGCTCCTCTGTGAACTCAGCTCTTGCAACGCCGCGGAAGTCTGTTGAGGGGATATTGTTGTAGCCGTAGATACGTGCAACTTCCTCTGCGATATCAGCCTTGCAGCCGATGTCTATACGGAATGAGGGAGCTATTACCCTGCCGTTCTCTACCTTGAATTCAAGTCTTTCGAGGTACTTTATCATGTCAGCCTCGGATATATCAGTGCCGAGGAAATTGTTTATCCACTCTGCGCTGAACTCAACGGAAGCGGGTGTCTTGTCTGTGTAGTCGCAGTCGATGACAGTATTGAGAACTTCACCTGCGCCCAGCTCCTCAACGAGCTGGAAAGCTCTCTTCAAGCAGGTCATGGAGATAAGTCTGTCAACGCCCTTTTCGTAGCGTGCGGAAGCGTCGGACTTTAAGCGGAGCTTCTTTGAGGTCTGTCTTACCTGAGTTGGCTCAAAGTATGCGGACTCGAATACAACAGTTGTTGTGTCGTCCATGATACCGCTGTACTCGCCGCCCATGATACCTGCAACAGCAACGGGCTTCTTCTCGTCAGCGATGACCAGCATATCGTCTGTGAGCTCACGCTCTACGCCGTCGAGTGTCATTATCTTTTCGCCGTTCTTAGCGTTGCGGACATTGATGTGAGCTCCCTCAACGTAGCGGAGGTCGAAAGCGTGCATAGGCTGACCGTATTCCAGCATTACGTAGTTTGTGATATCAACGAAATTGTTGATAGGACGGACGCCGCTTGCACGGAGACGCTCTCTCATCCAGCGGGGAGAAGGTCCTATCTTTACGTTCTTTACGATACCTGCGCAGTATCTCTGGCACTTCTCTGTGTTGTGGATATCGACTTTCAGCATTGAGTTGATATCGCCGTCAACGCCCTTGAACTCGGGAGCGTTTACCTTCAGCTCTGTGCCGTAGGTAGCGGCAGTCTCTCTTGCAAGACCGATAACGCTGAGACAGTCGGGGCGATTCGAGGTTATCTCGAACTCAACTGAGGTATCGTCCAGACCTATAGCAGTGTGGATATCCTCACCAAGCTTGCAGTCTTCCTCGATAACGAATACGCCCTCGGGGTCTGCGTATGGGAAATCGTGAGCTGTGAGACCGAGAGTTTCAAGTCCGCAGAACATACCGAAGCTCTCAACGCCGCGCATCTTGCACTTCTTTATCTTGCCCTCGGGGAGAACAGCTCCGTCAAGAGCAACGGGAACAAGGTCGCCCTCTTTTACGTTCTTAGCGTTTGTAACTATCTGTATGGGAGCTTCTGCGCCGATGTCCACCTGACATACGAACAGCGCATCGGCGTTTTCGTGAGGTCCCTTTGAGAGTATCTTACCAACTACTACATTGGAGATATTGCTGCCCTCTTTTTCGTAGCATTCTACCTTTGAGCCGCTCATTGTGAGGGCATGGCAGAAATCCTTTATAGGCATATCGGCTTTCACGTAGTCGCCGAGCCATTTCATAGATAAATTCATATCTTTTTTCCTTTCGATTTATTGAGCCGTTAGCCGTCAGCTGTCAGCCTTTAGCTAATGGTATCGCCCGTGGGCGATGATATTGAAAAATTAATTTTATCCGTCCGGCAAAATCGGACACCATAAGCTAAAGGCTTATGGCTTAATCAGAAATTAGTTTAGAACTGTTCTAAGAATCTTGTATCGTTCTCGTAAAGGAGACGGAGATCGTTGATATCGAAGCGTCCCATTACCATACGCTCAAGTCCGAGACCGAATGCAAAGCCCGAATACTCCTCAGGGTCGATGCCGCAGTTCTCAAGAACCTTTGGGTGTACCATGCCTGCGCCCAGAAGCTCGATATAGCCCTCGTCCTTACACATTGAGCAGCCCTTGCCGCCGCAGTTGAAGCAGCTGATATCTACCTCACAGCTTGGCTCTGTGAACGGGAAGTGGTGAGGACGGAAGCGGAGCTTGCAGTCATTGCCGTAGAGCTTCTTCATAAGCATTTCAAGAGTGCCCTTGAGGTCGCTCATTGTGATGCCCTTGTCAACTACGAGACCCTCGATCTGGTGGAAGAGAGGGGAGTGAGTAGCGTCAACGGCGTCGGAACGGAAAACTCGTCCGGGAGAGATGATACGGATAGGGGGCTTCTGGTTCTCCATAACGTGTACCTGTACGGAAGATGTCTGTGTACGGAGAAGAACTGTCTCGTTAGTACCCTCGATGTAGAAAGTATCCTGAGTATCTCTTGCAGGGTGATCGGGAGGGAGATTGAGAGCCTCGAAAACGTGGTAATCGTCGTCGATCTCGGGACCGTCAGCGATATTGAAGCCCATACCGATGAAGATCTCTCTGATCTCGTTCTCCACCTTAGTGAGAGGGTGGAGCTTGCCGAAAGGAGCGTGCTTGCCGGGGAGAGTAATGTCGATCTTCTCCTCTGCCAGCTTTGCAGCCTGTGCGTTTGCCTTCAGTGAAGAAAGCTTAGTGTTCAGAGCCTCTTCGATGTCTGCTCTTACCTTGTTGGCAAGCTGACCTATAACAGGTCTTTCTTCTGCGGAGAGCTGTCCCATCTGCTTTAAGATAGCTGTGAGCTCACCCTTTTTGCCGAGGAATTTTATCCTCAGGTCGTCCAGCGCCTTGATCTCTGTACAGGAGCTGAGTTCCTGCTTAGCCAGCGCTTCGATTTTTTCAAGCTGTTCTTTCATTGTTTCACCTCAAAATTTTTTAGTTGAGAATTGAGAGTTGAGAGTTGAGAATGATTGTGTGCCCTGACGGGCATTGATTATAATTATCATCGCCGCAGGCGATACCAAAATTTTCAATTCTCAATTCTACATTCTCAATTCTTTTTGTGTCGTGACTAAATAAAAAAGCCCTGTCCAACAGGACAAGACTTAAAACCTTGCTTTTATACCACCCATTGTCAGGAGAGCCGACACTCTCTTGTCTCTAACGCAGACCTACGTCGCAGCCTACTACGCCGCATCGCCGCAGCGCTTCCGCCTTGCCCCTCGTGAGTGAACTTCGGTACGGACGGTCACAGAGCGCTCACACCTCACCGCTCCTCTCTGAGGAGACCTCCACATACTTACTCTCTCAGTCATCGGGTTATACATCAATTATAAAGCCCAAATCCAAAAAAATCAAGTCTTTTTCAAAAAAAATCCTCCCTTGACGCAAACTTGTGAAAAAAAGATGAAGCATTTGAAAAAAATGATATGATTTATTGCATTCTGACTAAAAATGTGTTATTATTAATATGCATCACTTTATATATACCGAATGGAGATAATAAAATGGATAATTTTGCAGAACAGCTTGTAAAAAAGAACGAAACGTCTTCGGATAAAACAAGGCGCGTAATGGTCATGGTAGTGGGAGCGCTCCTTACGCTGACCCTTGCGGCTCTTGCCATATTGCAGCTGAGAAATCCCATACTGTCACTTCTTGGCTTGGCTCTTGCAGCGGCAGCAGGCTACGGCACTTATCATTACGTGCAGAACACCTACGTTGAGTACGAGTACACCTTTACCAACGGCGAGCTTGACGTGGACAAGATAATCGCAAAGAAGAAGCGCCGTGAGATGCTTTCCACCAATATCCGCCAGTTTACCGACTTCGGAAAATATGACGACGGCATGGAGGAGTCCGACGATATGACAGTCATAATGGCTACGGACAATATAGCTTCACATGAGTATTATGCGGATTTTACCGATGAGACAGTGGGCTCGGCGAGACTTATATTTGCTCCCGACGAGAGGATGCTGGAGAATATCAAAAAAGCTCTTCCTGCAAGGCTGAGAACAAAGCAGCAGTAACAGGATAGTAATATAATTTCGGCGTGAAAACGCTAAAAAGGGAGGTCATTTATATGCAGATAGTTACACCAAAGCAAATGAGCAGACTTGAAGAACGCTCCGAGAAGCTGGGCGTGTCCAAGAGACAGCTCATGGAGAACGCAGGCGGAAAGCTTGCGGAGCTCATAGAGGGCTATTGCCGAAACGAGGCAAAGCTGGCTCCCGAGGACTGCTCGGTGGTATTCCTTGCAGGTACGGGAAACAACGGCGGCGACTGCTTCGCGGCGGCTGATATACTGGTTTATAAGGGATACAAGATAACTGTTATCCATATAGGCGGACTTCCCAAGACGCCCCTTGCTCAGGAGATGCTGAGCAGACTTCCCCGTGAGAGGATAACCTTTATAGAGGGCTTCCGCAGCGGCAATGTTGAAGCTGCCATTGAAGCGGCGGAGCTTGATTATATGACCATACAGCCAAAAAATGCAGGCAGCTCCGACGATAAGAAGGAGCACAATCCCCTTGATGATATACTCCTTGCGGAGAAGAACCGCATGGGACTTATCAAGGGTGCTATAGTGGGAGCACAGGTCCTTGTGGACGGCGTTTTCGGAACAGGCTTCCACGGACAGCTTGACAAGGATACTATGGGTATCTTTGGCATAGGCTCGGGAGCTTACCGCATCGCGGTGGACGTTCCAAGCGGCGGAAACAGCTCCTCGGGTACGGCAGCCGTGGGGATATTCAAGGCTGACGAGACTATCACATTCGGCTTTATAAAGTCGGGTATGTCCCAGTTCCCAATGAAGAAATACTGCGGAAAGGTGACAGTTGCAGATATCGGTATCCCTCATGAGGCTATGAAAATACTGGAGGGCGAGAGGAAGTACTACCGTATCGAGAGAAACTTCCTTGCATCGTATCCGCCCAAGCGCGACAGAGACGCTCACAAGGGGGACTTCGGAACCGTCCTCGTTATCGCAGGAAGCTCCTCCATGCGCGGAGCTGCGGCGTTTGCCGCACTGGGAGCTCTCAGGAGCGGCGTGGGACTTGTCCGTCTGGCTTCCGTTGAAAAGTGCATAGACACCGTTTCCGTACTTGCTCCCGAGGCTACGTTCTTGGAGCTTGAAAGCGACGATTACGGCTTTATGCTCTATGATACCAGCCGCCAACTCCTTGAAGAAGCAATGAAAAAAGCCGACGCTGTGGTCATGGGCTGCGGTATGGGAGTAACTCCCGACACTATAGAGCTTACTAAATTTGTGGCGCAGAATGCTCCCTGTCCCGTAATTATCGACGCAGATGGCATAAACTGCATAGCAAAGGACATAGATATTTTAATGAAGAAGCGCACGGACATAATCATCACACCTCATATGGGGGAGATGGCAAGGCTTCTCAGCTGCGACACGGAGATGATAGCCGAGAACAGGCTCATTGCCGCCGAGAAGTACGCAGAGCAGTACGGCATAACCGTTGTCCTCAAAGGCGCAGGCACTGTGGTGGCTGACAGCCACTCCACAGCCGCTAACCATACAGGCAACGCAGGTATGAGCGTGGGCGGCAGCGGCGATGTGCTGGCAGGCATGATAGGTGCTGCTGTGGCACAGGGCTGCGGCGTGTTCGACGGAGCCTGCGCAGGCGTTTATATGCACGGACTTGCAGGCGATACGGCAGCTCGGAAGCTGGGTATGGAGGCTATGCTGCCGAGGGATATCATCGGCAATATCTCCGACGCTTTCGGCATTTTAAAGGAAAAGAAGAGAAATATGACTGTTTGAGGGAAGCCCCCTCTGGCGGAACGCAGGTTACATTTACAAGAATGTAATTTCAGGCTCGGTGCCCCGACTTTTCGGTTGAGGTAAGCGTATTAAGAACGGTCGGATGTGAAAATATATTTTCATTGCTTGATAGGAGCTGGTATTATGAAAAGGATATTCACATTCGTACTGACTATGGCGGCGGTGCTGTGCCTTGCAGCCTGCGCTGTACCCGAGGTGGGCAGCACCTCACGCAGAAACGGTCTGGGAACTGCTTTTTCGGCAGCAGTCAGCATTAATCTTGACCGACTTGAAGCCGAGGGCGAGATAAAGCGCTTCGGCGAGGGCGTGTGGCAGATAGAGTTCTCCGAGCCCAATACTCTCAGTGGCGTGAAGCTGGAATTCAGCGAGGGGAACGTTATTGCGTCCTACAAGGGGCTGAACTTTTCCGTGCCCCAGTCGGCAGTGCCCGTAAAGGCGATGATGCTGAATCTCATCAGGGCTGTGGACGACAACGCAAAGCTTGAAGAGCTCAGCGGCGAGGACAGCGACGGCATGCTGAAAGTCAGCGGCAGCCTTGACGGCGGCGATTATACTCTCACCGTTGATAAGGACGGATTGCTCAGCGGCTTTGATATGCCCAACAATAAGCTGACTATGAAGTTCACGGATATGAAAACTGCTGAGATAACCGTGGAGCAGGCAGCTTCGGAGCCTGTGACGGAAGTGACAGAAGCCGAGACTTCGACCGCTGAAACGACAACCGAACAGTAAAGCAAGAACCACAGGCATCACCTGTGGTTCTTTTGGTATTCAGTTAACTTATGTTTAAACATCAGCGGCATCGTAGCCATATTCCGAATTTGTACGAGGTAAAATGTATCGTGATACCTTTTCAAGGGAGAATTCCTCAAATTCGGCAGCAGTTATATAAATTACCAGATCGTTATTTGTTTCAGTGTATTCGTATCTGATGTTCTTCTGTTCAAGCTGCTTGATAGATTGCTGAACCATATATCTGTCGTATTCATCAAGGGCTTCATGGAATATGCGATAAGCGTTTCCTGCGTCCTTATTATTTATGAACGCCTCATAATCGGCTTCCATTTTATCACGAAGGAATTCGCCGTCAACGATATACCTTGCAAGGAATTCTTCACCGTAATACTTTACTCTTAGCTCGTACCAATCCTTATCCCACTTCTCGCCGTCGGGCTTGCCTGTCGTATACAATGCTTCGCTGTATTTCAGCGAATCGCCCTCCTTGCGCAGCTGTGCGTATTTTTCGTAAAGGCTGGTCTGATAATCCCAGTCATCACGGTATTCGATAAGTGTTTTGCCGTTATATTCATAATTGTAATCAGTACTGAACTCAAGTGAAACAGAGATCACGTTATTCGGATCGGTGATATTTTGTAATGTTCTGTACAGATCGGCAGAAATGGTCTTTCCGTTGTAGGCAACATAACCCCAGCTTGCGTCCTGAGCTGTTGCGGGAGCTTGCGGCTGAGGAACAGAAATGACGCCAAGGAGAAGGGATTGTATCATCTGAGCGTCACCTACAGTAAGACCGTCGCCGTCCATATCTGCATTTGATATGCCCTGTGGGGTGAGATGAACTTCAGCTGTGCCGTTTTCACCGTACTTATCGGGATTTGCAAGCGCCTGCATGACAAGTACCGCGTCCGCCATATCAACTGTGCCGTCACAGTTTGCATCGCCTTTGGCGGAATTAATGTCATCAGCCAAAGCAGTCGTGGGAACAGCCGCAAAAGCTGTCAATGTGAGTGCTGCTGCAAGAACAGCTGATAATAACCTTTTTTTCATAAGATGACCTCCTTTTTATGTGAAGTATTATTCGTTTTTCAATAAGCGCTGCTTGCGCTTTCACTTATTAGACGTTTCAGACTGCTGTTTCTCTCACATTTTTTGAAAAATGTCCGAGATTTGTATGCCTGCACAAAAAACACTGTTATATATTTGTGCAGTTATACAGGGGTGGGGAAATATTGCCATGCATGAGTTCTCCTGCAAACCTTGCCATTCTCAGGCTTTTGTGATATAATCTAATTAATGTTACTTTTCGGGAGGTCAGCCATGAAGAAACGATACAGCGTTCCGCTCATACTTATAGGACTGATGATAATCATAAACATCATAGCGCGTTTCTGCCGTCCCTTTGCGGACTTTTACGTTACAAAGATATTTCCGAGGATATCCGACTGCGTATCCTTTATCAGCGGACTTTTCCCGTTCTCGCTGGGAGAAATGCTGACCGTTGCCGCAGTTGCGCTGGTGATATTCGGCATCCCCCTGTTTCTGCTGCTGCTCATTTTCAGAAAGGGCAAACGCCGCAGGACAGTCGCTTTTGCAGGGACTCTCGCCCTGTGGATAATATGCTACGTGACTGTTACCGAGACCATGAACTGCTTCATCATGTATCAGTGCACGCCCTTTTCCGAGAAGTATTTCCCCAATGCGCATGAGCATACCGACGAGGAGATAACGGAGCTCTATGGGGCTCTTATCATGAAGTGCAACGAGCTTGCCAAGCAGGTCCCCCGCGACGATGAGGGCTGCTTCACTCTTACCTGCGACTTCAAAAGCGAAGCACGCACCGCCATGAAGCGCACAGGGGAGAAGTATTCACAGCTCCGCGGCTATTATCCCGCTCCCAAGCCAATACAGTTCTCATATTTCATGAGTCAGTCCAATCTGACGGGAATATACCTGCCATACACCATCGAAGCCAACTACAACGATGATATGGTCAGGGCGAATCTGCCGTCAACGGTCTGCCATGAGCTTGCCCATTTAAAGGGCTTCATACAGGAGGACGAGGCGAATTTCATATCTTTTGTGGCAGCTACGGGCAGCGACAATGTGGAGTTTCAGTATTCGGGCTATCTTGACGCGCTGGAGTACGTACATAATGCTGTCTGGGAGAACGAGATAGAGGAAGCAATGCCCCTTTCCGAGGGCATTTCCGACGAGGTTCTGCGGGACTGGTTCAGGTTCATGCCCGAGAATTATTGGGAGGAGAACGCAGATAAGGAGGTCATTTCAACCGAGACAGTCAGCGAAGCTTCTACTGCTGCCATAGATACCAATATCCGCATGAACGGCAGAGAGGACGGTATCCGTGCATATTCTATGGTGGTGAATCTGCTGCTGGACTACTATTACCCATAATTATCAAAAAAAGACAGGAGAATAAAAATGAAAAAAGCAATTGCAGGAATCATCGCATTAACAGTAATATTCGGTACATTAACAGGCTGCGGGAAAAAAAGCTGCCAAGGACGCTTCGGATAATACAGCGACAACAAAGGCTTCACAGGAAGCGACAACAGCTGAGGCTGTGGAGGAGACTACAGCTGAGACTGCGGCTGAAACTGTTGAAGAAGGCTCATATGAGAGACTTATCAGGGATTTTATTGACGCATATGTTGGAAATGAACGCAAAAAGACTCTTCTGATGCAGTATCCCGAGGGCTATATGGATATAGTCAAAGTGACTATGAATGGCGATGATGATGACGAAATGACAGTAAATGACAGTATGACCGAGGAAGAAGCGGTCACTTATTTACAGCATGATCTGTATATGAACTTCAATGAGGATGAAAAGCTGAGATTCAAGGGTGTTATCAGCGCTGAGCCGATTTTGGGAGCAGAAGCGGATAAAATAAAGCAGGTATGGGGACTTGCAAAAGGTCTCGAAGCGTGGATAAAGGAAAACGGCGGACCTGATAAGATCGACCGTTATGAGCTTGACGAAATAGAGTCCGATCTTATGGGCGAGGACCTTACAGACACCTGCGAGCTTGAAGAGTGCTATCATGTGACATTTGCGGTGGAATACGCAAAAACAGGCGAGGTCTCAGAGGCGACCATAGATGTTTTCCGCATGGCCGGTGAAGGCTGGAAGGTAAATGTTGATCGCACTAAAGGCGATGTCAGAAAGGAGAAGAGCAATTCGGAAATTGCTGATTCCGCATACAGTGCAATGAATACAGCCATTATCAGACTTGAAGAGGAGACGATGAGTTCGGCAGGCATGGATAAGCCCTTTATCGTAGGCTCTGATGACAATATGGATACTGATCTTTCCGAGGGCTTTGATGCAAATGCGTTCAGGAAAGAAACTGCACTCTACATGGACGATATAAACGATATGAAGTGGTTTGCTGTGGTATATAAGGATTTTATCATATACGTTGCTGCTGATCTGTCTGAGGGCAGTGAGCCTGCGGGTACTTATCCTGCCGACAGTGTTCTCAGCGGCTTCGGCGAAGGCGGCGGCGGAGAATTTGAGGAAAATTCAGAGCCGAAGACCCTGAAAGAGCTGTACGGCATATGTGCCGATCTTGTTGAGAAATATTGATCCTGTCTGCATATAACGCTTTGCCTCCGAATATACTTCAAGTATCAAATACCGGAGGTAAGACCATGCAGGACAAGACTGTTAAACAAAATCACAATATGATACTGGAGAACCGCAAAAGCCTGAGTATTTCTGGCATAACCGACGTGGACAGCTTCGATGAGAGGGAGATAATACTCTACACTCAGTTGGGGGAACTGACCGTTCAGGGGCGGGAGCTGCATATCGACGCCATGAGCGTTGAAACAGGCGATATGACCATAACAGGCGACATATGGGCGCTGATATATGGAGACAAGGACAAGAAAGGTCCTATCTCAGCTCTCGGGAAGCTGTTCAGATGACAGTCCCCGAGACATTTTTCACTGTCAGCGAGGAGCTGCGGCTTTTCGGGCTTTTCTGCCTTATGGGAGCAGCTGTTGGAGCTGCTTACGACGTGCTCCGCGTCATGAGAATGATGCTGCCCCATAACAGCGTCCTTGTGGCAGCTGAGGACATCGGCTTTCTGGGACTTTACGCCGTGGTGCTGACGGCTTTTTCAAACGCTGCGGCAAGAGGGGAGATGCGGCTTTATTTCGCTGTCGGCAGTGTTCTTGGCTTTACGCTGTATTTCTTTACCCTCGGAAGAGTAGTGACTGCCACTCTGCGGAAGCTTTTTTCGGTCATGGGAGCTGTTTTTAAGCTGATTTTCAGACCTGTAAGGGCAGTTTTTGCACCTCTATGTAAAAAAGCAACGGTTGAATTTGTAGAAAGTCTCCAAATTATTGTTAAACCACTTAAAAAAATAAAAATAGTATTGCTAAACAGGCGGCTTCTGTTGTATAATAAAATGGCAAATAAAAAGAGAAAGAACGTGAAAAACGTTGCGCAAAAAAATGAAACACGAAAAACAGAAGAAAAAAGGTCTGTTCAACGGCGCTCTCGTTAAATTAGCCGCTGTTGCCGTTTTTATCGGATGTCTGGTGCTTATCGTGACGACCAATAAGGACTGCGACGCTAAGGAAGAGCAGATGGCGAGGATACAGACTAAAATAGATGCTTATGAGACCGAAAATGCCGAGCTGCAGCGTGTCCTTGACAGTGATGACCTGAAGGAATATATGGAAAAGGTCGCACTTGAGGAGAGAGGCTATGCCTATCCCGACGAGCGCAGATTTTACGACACTACAAGGGATTAATAGGATCGGAACGATCCATAAAAAGGAGTTATAAATATTTATGCAGCTGGAAATAGGTAAGGTTTACAACGGAAAGGTCAAGGGAATCACTCAGTACGGAGCTTTCGTCGATATTGAGGGCGGAGGCACAGGTATGGTGCATATTTCCGAGATCGCCAATACATATGTAAGCGATATCCGCGAGCATCTTACCGAGGATCAGGACGTAAAGGTCAAGGTCATCGGTATCAACGAGCAGGGAAAGGTCAGCCTGTCCATTAAAAAGGCTTCGGAAAACGGTGATGCTCAGCCCCGTCAGCGCCGCTTTGACAAGGGTCAGGGCAAGTTCGACAAGAACGATAAGGGCGGAGATAAGTCCGAGAAGTTCGACAAGGGCGAAAAGAACAGTGAGCGCCCACAGCGCAGCAAGCCTGTGATATGGGAGCCTAAGAAGCAGATACCACCGTCTGAAATGACATTTGAGGATATGATGTCACGCTTCAAGCAGACCAGTGAGGAGCGCATGTGTGACCTCAAGCGCAGTACCGACAGAAAGAACGGTACAAGAAGAAAGTAAACCATAGCCGTCCCGTGAGGGCGGCTTTTTTGCACTTGCTATTTTTTTTGTTTTATGATATAATACTTATGAATCAGCATAAAGTTGAGAGTTGAGAATTGAGAGTTATGGTGTCGCCTTTGGCGACATTATTTGAATAATGTGAGCGTTGCGAACACATTAACTCTCAACTCTTCACTCTCAACTTTCAACTAACCCGATAGGTGGTTTTATGGACGAATATATGAATGAAGATCTGCGTGAAAAGCCAAATCACGCTCATTATCCGATCTGCCGCGGCAGAATGGGAGATATTGAGAGCAACAGCCATAAGATATTCTTTTTTACCCTCTTTGCCTGCCTTATCATGGCTTTTTTGTCGATACTCTGCATACCTATGCATGTTGTCGGCTGGATACCCATGATATTCAACAGCGAAGAGATAAGCAAGGGCGCTTTTCATGTCAGCATCGGCTTCGGCTTTGCACAGGTACTCAGCTGTGCGGCAATAGGCGTTATCGCAGCGCTGAATATGGGAAAACGCAAGGTGTGCGGCGTTATCCTGCTGATAATTTACTTTATGCTGCTTTTGAGCTCTCTTCTGGCATCGCTTACGGGCTTTGATGTTGTCACAGCCATGATAAGCTTTATGGGACTGTATTACTGCCGCGAAGCTATCAAGGATAAGAGGGACTACGAGCAGCTCTCAAAGACAGAGGGCTTTCCGCTGTTCAACGTTATTCTTGCCGAATATGACGATAATAAGAATTACCAGCCATACCTTAAAACAAAATATGGCACGGATTACTTCAATAAGATGACTCAGAATAACAGTGCGCCTGCCGCTCCTTTGCATGAACCGCCGAAGAATTTTTACGATCCCGATAACGGGCTCGGCGATATGCCCGAGCTGGACACAGTAAGCGTATCGGGTACGAATGCTGCAAGAGGCAGATTCAGTCCGCGTTCGGGAAAAGAGGGAGCTATTTCTTTCAGTCCGTTAAAACTCAAATAAGGGGGACATACTATGTTTGCAAAGGTTTCAAGTCTTGGACTTTTCGGGCTCAATGCCTTTCCTGTAGATGTAGAGATAGACATCAGCCGCGGCAATCCGATGTTTGAGATAGTCGGGCTGCCCGATACTGTAGTCAAGGAGAGCCGCGAGCGTATCCGCGCTGCACTGCGCTCATGCAGTATCAGCTTTCCTGTGGCTTCTGTCATGATAAATCTTGCTCCCGCAGACACCAAAAAGAGCGGCTCAGTTCACGATATGGCTATATTTATGGCTTTGCTCCGCGGTATGAGAATGATAACCGAGGAGACTGACGGCTGCGCGTTCATAGGAGAGATATCTCTCAACGGCGATATCCGCCGTATAAACGGAGCTCTTCCCATGGTAATGCTTGCCCGTGAGATAGGCATAAAGTCCGTATTCGTGCCTGCCGACAACGCCAAGGAAGCCTCTGTCATCGACGGTGTGGACATATATGCAGTCCGCAACGCCGAGGAGCTTATCCGTCATTTCCGAAACGAGGAGCTCCTCACGCCCTGCGAGCACTATATACCGCCTGAGGCTGCGTACAACGATCCGCTGGACTTTGCCGACGTAAGAGGTCAGCAGTCTGCGAAAAAGGCTCTGGAAATAGCTGCGGCAGGCGGACACAATGCCTTGCTCATAGGCTCACCCGGAAGCGGAAAGAGCATGCTTGCAAAGCGCATGCCGTCCATACTTCCGCCCCTTACCTTTGAGGAAGCGCTGGAAACAACGAAAATACACTCCATTTCGGGATTACTTACTCCCGAAATGCCCATAATAACCAAAAGGCCATTCCGCTCGCCCCACCATACCATATCTTCGGCAGGTCTTGCAGGCGGCGGAACTGTTCCGCACCCGGGAGAGGTGTCCCTTGCTCATAACGGACTGCTCTTTCTGGACGAGCTTGCGGAATTTGACCGCAAAACGCTGGAGATACTCCGCCAGCCCTTGGAGGACAGAAAGGTGACTATCGCCCGTGCATCGGGAACTGTGACCTATCCCTGTACAATTATGCTCATAGGAGCTATGAATCCCTGTCCATGCGGCTATTACGGACACCCCAAGCGCAAATGCATATGTCCGAAAAACAAGGTAACGGGCTATCTTTCAAAGATATCGGGACCGCTTCTTGACCGCTTTGACCTCCATATCGAGGTGGCTCCCGTGGAGTTCGGCGACCTTTCCTCAAAGGTAAAGGAGGAGAGCTCCGCGGACATCAGAAAGCGCGTTGTGGCTGCAAGAAAGTTACAGGAGGAGCGCTTCAGAGATACGGGTATAACCTGCAACGCCCTGATAACTCCCGATAAATTACAGGAATTTTGTCCTATGGACGAGGCTGCGGAAACACTGATGAAGAACGTGTTCGACAGACTTGGACTCAGCGCGAGAGCCTACGACAGGATACTCAAGGTGGCGCGTACCATAGCGGATATTGACGGCTCTGAGGTCATACGCAAGCAGCACGTTGCGGCGGCTGCCCAGTTCAGAAGCCTTGACCGCAAGTACTGGAATGAATAACAGTTGATAATGTAGGGGACGGCGTCCTCGACGTCCCGATTTAGGGAACGCCTTCTCTTGCAAGGCGGCACTAATCGTGCCCGTCCCCTCTGTCGCTACGCGACATCTCCCCACACCGTGGGGAGTCACCCTCTCAAAAACAGTCCACTGGACTGTTTTTGAATTCACCCTTTGCGAGGCGCTTTGTTTTTGATGGGGCTTTGCCCCATACCCCACAAGGGCTGTCCCCCTAATCGGGTCCGTCCCCTCTGTCGCGTTGCGACATCTCCCCACCCTGTGGGGAGTCACCCTTGACCTGACCAAAGGGGTGTGAACCCTTTGGAGTCCCATTCATGCGCGTTTGCAATTTTTATATAAAGAAATAAGGAGAAACAATGAAATCGGCATTTAAAAAATTACCCTCGGGTAAGCACAGCATCGACGGAGGTCTGCTTTTTGCGGTAACGCTTTGTGCGGCTCTCAGTACGCTGCTGATCTATTCCATAACCTATAACAAGGTCCTCGAAAAGGTGGGGGCAAGCTACTGGAAAACACAGGCTTTTTCTATGGTGGCAGGAGTTGTGGCTGCGGTAGTTATATCATTCATCGACTACCGTAAGCTTGTAAAGCTGTGGGTGATATTCGTCCCCGTGGCTCTCGGACTTACAGCCCTGACCTTTACCTCCCTGGGCTACAGGCGTGAGGGCGCCGACGACCAGGCGTGGCTCAATCTTGGCTTTATCCAGTTCCAGCCCTCGGAGGTGCTGAAGCTGGCGTTCATACTCACCTTTGGCTATCATCTCTCCCGTGACGAGGAGGAGATGAACAAGCCCCTGCATATGCTGCTCATAGTCATACACGGCATGATACCTATCGGTATCGTCGGCCTGCAGGGCGACTACGGAACGGCTATCGTATTTGCTGGAATATTTGCATTCATGATATGCTCCGCGAAGATATCGTGGAAATACCTTGTTGCAGCTCCCTTTGTGGTTGCGGCGGGAGTTGCGGGCATGTGGTTCTTTGCACTGAGCGAGTTCCACAAAAAGCGTATACTCATACTCTTCCACCCCGGAACAGACCCCGAGTATATCGAGTATCAGCAGGATCTGGGCCTTGCGGCTCTGAAATCGGGGGGCGTTTTCGGAAAGGGACTTTTCGGAAAGCCTGATGATTACATCACCGTTCCCGAGATACACAACGACTTTATCTTTACCTACGCAGGACAGGTCTTTGGCTTCATCGGCACTGTGGGACTTGTTATTATCCTTGCCTACATCTGCCTGAAAATATTCGGTGACAGCCGCGTGTGCCGCGACCATCTGGGAAAATTCATATGCATGGGCGCTTTCGGACTTATCCTTACCCACTGTATCATGAACATCGGCATGGTTCTCAAGGTAGCTCCTGTTATCGGTGTACCGCTGCCATTCCTCAGCGCAGGCGGTACGGCTATGATAAGTATGTACGCCATCATCGGACTTGTGCTCAGCACTTACAGCCACCGCGCTGTCAATTACAACGTCTTTTACGACGAGGACGAAGACGATTAATGAGTATCGCTCCCGCAGAAATGCGGGAGCTTTTTTATGTATAAGAATCGGGTGTTAATAAAGTAAAAATTATATTCGTTATATCCGACAAGTTTTGTTGCCCCAGCTTGTAAAAAATGCTGCAAAGCACGCTGTATTGCACAGTTATTTGCTGCTCCTCATTGACAAAATGTTATATTTGGAGTACAATAAAAGTAATTAGATTTTTTTGCGGAGGCGAGGGCATGAAAAAGAATAAGAAGACTGCTCTTATGGCTGCGGTGCTTACGGGAGCTGCTATGCTCACAGGCTGCGATGTGGGGCATGACGACCTTACTACAGTATACGGTCTGCCTGTTACGGAAGCTGTTACAACGACCAAGCCTGTGACAGTTCCTGCGCTTTATGGACCTCCCGAAACGGAAACTTTTACTACCGACGCTGTTACAACTACCTACGACCCGTCAAAGGACGAGATACAGGATGTCTACGGACCGCCTGCCGCAGAAAGTACAGATATAGAAGAGGGAACCGAGCTGTACTCTCCCGAAAAAGATGGGATACAGCTGGTTTATGGGCCGCCCGAAAGCTTCACAGAGTAGAAATGCACAATAAAGTGGGCGCTTATTTGTGCACGCCTACAAAGTTTGAAGCGAAAGAAAAAAACTTATATGTTTCAGTGCATTTATTATATGTCACTGGGTTTTTGAAGGATGTGTTTTTATGAAAAAGACTTTGCGCACAGTGCTCACAGCGGCTATGTTCGCGGCAGCAAATATGTCCGCTCTTCCCACATCGGCAGAGGAGCTCAATACCGAGACCGTGGAGTCCCAACAGTACAACTGGTCAGAATGGGGCAATTACACTGGTAGTTCTGGGTGGGATGATTTAGAGCGTATAACAGGACAGGCCGGACAGTTATTTTACGGTTCCTTTCCTATAGACGACCTCAACGACCATTCCCACGACTGGAAGATACCCGATGATGAGGAGAAGACTGTCACCACAACGACTGCTCCTATGACAACGCTGTTACGTACAACAACAACTACAGTTTATCCGCTTTATGGTCCCGGTCCTAATTGGAAAACGACTACAGGTACTGTTCCGCCCCTGACTACTACAACAACTACCGTGCCTCAGCCGCTTTACGGACCTGTAATGAGTATGAGGGATTTCGGTGACCTCAATCTTGATCAGCGGATAGATATATTCGACGAGATAGCTCTGAGAAGAATGCTTGTAAGCGGTATGGAGTTCTCGTCATACGACAATTTCCGCAGTATACACAATGCCGACATAAATCAAGACGACAAGGTCAATATGGCAGACCTTATCCTTTTAAAGCGCTTCCTGCTGGGCAAGATAGATTCCTTTGAGATCGACAGAAGTAAAATGATGATGACAGGCAAAACCGTTGAGACCATAGGTGCTCCCGATGAGGAAAAGCCTGTTGTTACCACAGAGACCACTGCCTACGATCCGAGAGAGGATATAGTTGTCAGTCTTTACGGCATAAAGCCTGCAAAGGATATAATAGATGAGGCTGTTTTTGAGACCAAGGAAAATATAGAGATAAAGCTTTCATCTGAAGATGAATGAGAATATAAAACTGAAAAATATTGAGAGGAGTGTTCAAACATGAAAAAAACAATTCACACGTTACTTACCGCGGCAATGTTCGCAGTATCAAACGCTATGGCTATGCCTGCAGTGGCAGAGGATGGCAATGCAGGACGTCCTGTGGTGGACCCTGTTGAGACAATAAGATTAGAGGATCCCAACTGGAACAGCGGACAGCAGGAAAATGATCCACAGGTAACAACTACCACAAAGCTCATTGAGGCTACAAAAACTACTACAGTGACTCTTTACGGTGTATGTCCTTCAACAACTACTATCAGAGACATCAATCAGCTCACTACAACAGTAGTAGAGCCTGTTTACGGAACCAAGCCGACTACCTCCCTTACTGCAACAACTACAAGTATTCCCGATGATGTCATTACCCTTACCACTACAACAGTACAGCCTGTTTACGGACCGCCGCTTCAGAATTTTGTGGGAGATGTAAATTTTGACGGCTACGTTGACAGCTTCGATATCCTTGCGGTAAGAAAGATGCTGGTAAAGGGAACTGAAAGGTATTCCGACCAGTTCATGGAAGCATATTACGCTGATATGAACAATGACGGAAAGCTGTCTATCTCCGATCTTATCCTGCTCCAGCAGTATGTTCTCGGCAAGGTGACAAAGCAGGAGCTTCAGGAAAGGTTCAATTACTGGTATGGAAGCCATAATATCGAGATAGAGCAGATCACAACAGCTCCCGAGAATACTACCACGACAGGAACTTCCACTACTACCACAACTACATATGAGCCTATAAAGGATACTGTAGTAACTCTGTATGGCATCATGCCGTCAAGAGATGCAAAGGCTCAGATGATAAATCCGAATCAGACTACCGAAACTACTGCACAGCAAATAACACCCGAGGAGAAGTAATATATGCTCGACGAAAAAATGAAGCTTGAACACCTCAGACAGATGAGGGACTACCGACAGAAGCTTATGAAGGACCCACAGATCCGCAACCTTTTCCTCGAGCTAACTGTCCGCTGCAACGAGAGATGTCTCCACTGCGGAAGCCGCTGCGGCGATGTTGCCTCCGATGAGCTCACCGTTGAGCAGTACAGGACCTTCCTTGAACAGGTAAAGGAGGATATGACCACAAAGGGCAAGATGCTTGATATCACAGGCGGAGAGCCCCTGCTGAGAAAGGACTTCTTCGATATTCTGGGAGCTGCCCACGAGCTTGGCTTCCAGTGGGGCATGACAAGCAACGCTACCCTTATCGATGACAGCGTTGCCCGTGACCTTAAAAGAACAGGTATGGCTACCATCTCTGTAAGTATCGACGGTCTGGAGGCTACTCACGACGAGTTCAGAAGAACTCCCAAGGGCTATGAGAGAGCTATGAACGGTATCGAGAGCCTTATCCGTGTGGGCGGCTTTGAGCATATACAGGTAACTACTGTTGTTACTCACAAGAGTATCAAGGAGCTTGACGAGATGTTCAAGATATTCAACGAAATGGATATCGACTCATGGCGAGTTGTCAATATGGAGCCTATGGGACGTGCAAAACAGCACCCCGAGCTTATCCTTACTCCCGATGACTACAAGTATCTCTTTGAGTTTATCAGAAACAAGCGTATAGCAGGCGAGCCTGTATGCTACGGCTGCAGCCACTATCTCGGTCTGGAGTACGAGCGCGAGGTGCGCGACTGGTACTACCTCTGCACAGCAGGTCTGTACACTGCAAGTATCGCTGCAAACGGTGATATCATGGCTTGTCTCGATATAGAGCGCCGTCCCGAGTTCATACAGGGCAATATCCTCACTGACAGATTCAGCGAGGTATGGAAGAACAAATTCCAGATATTCCGCCGTGACCTTGCAGATGATAACGAGGTCTGTTCAAAGTGTGACCAGAAGGAATTCTGCCACGGCGACGCATATCACAGCTGGGACTTCGACAATAACAAGCCTCAGGTCTGCTTCAAGGATATCCTTTTCTGATGATATCTGTCATGATATATTAGGTATAGAACAAAAAAAGTACGGAAACATTCGGTTTCCGTACTTTTTCGTTATTGTGGTCTTATTAAAGCATTGAAGCTCTCAGCTCTTCGCCGCTGAGCTTTGAAAGATATGCAGGTGCGATGTCGAATGCAGTCCTGCAGCCTGTAGCTCCCTCAGCCTTGAGTCTTGCAAGTGCTCTTGCGTAGCAGATGAGCACGCTTGCTGTGAACTCGGGGTTGGACTCAAGCTTCAGTGAGTACTCTATCATCTGATGAGTCTTTTCACCGTCGCCTGTGAGACCGCTTCTCATTACGAAGCCGCCGTGAGGCATCTTGTTGTGCTTAGCGTCGAACTCCTCTTCGCTGATGAAGTTTACGGTTGTATCGTACTCGTCGAAGTAGTTCTTCATTGTCTTGATGTCGTTCTCGATCTTTGCAAGGTCAGCGCCCTCCTCAGCAACTATCCAGCACTCTCTCTTGTGCTTCTGGCGTGTTGTGAGCTCAGGCTGGCTGCCGCTGCGGACAGCTTCCATAGCTGACTCTATAGGAACAGTGTACTGAATACCGCGCTTAACGCCCTCAACGCGGCGGATAGCGTCTGAGTGACCCTGGCTTACGCCCTTGCCCCAGAATGTGTAGCTCTTGCCGTTGGGGAGTATTGACTCGGCGTAAAGTCTGTTCAGTGAGAAGAGACCCGGGTCCCAGCCAAGTGAGATGAATGCGAGGTGACCGCTCTCCTTGGCTGCCTTGTCAACGTTTGCGAAGTGCTCGGGGATTCTTGCGTGAGTGTCAAAGCTGTCGATAACGTTGAAGAGCTTTGCCATTTCGGGAGTCTGCTTGGGAAGGTCTGTAGCGCTTCCTCCGCAGATTATCATAACGTCTATGTCGTTTGCCATTTTTTCAGCGTCGGCTATGCTGTATACCTTAGCTCCTGCTGTAAGGGGCTTAACTGTTGAAGGATCGCGGCGGGTGAAGATGCCTGCCAGCTCCATATCGTCGTTCTGGCGGATAGCCAGCTCAACGCCTCTTCCGAGGTTGCCGTAGCCTGAAATACCTATTCTTACTTTTCCCATTTGGAAATTCCTCCTTTATGATTACTGCGCTCGCCATTGAACGCAGCTTATAAACATTATATCACCTTTTTCTAGAGTTGTAAAGCTTTAAATCATAATTTAACGTAATAACTTCCTGAGGATATGAACGGGATTCCAAAGGGACTGTGTTCCTTTGGCAGAGTGACTCCCCATAAGATGGGGAGATGTCGCGTAGCGACAGAGGGGACGTACCAGTAAGGTCAGAGGCAGCGCTTCTGGTCGCTGTTCCCAGCTTTTAAAGAACAGCGAAACTTTACGAAGGCGCTCCTAACAGGAGCGACGACCCTCTGCCCTTCGGGCATCTCCCTATACTATAGGGAGTCACCGCAAGGGTGAATCCCGAAAACAATCCAGTGAATTGTTTTCTGGAGAGGGTGACTCCCCACGGGGTGGGGAGATGTCGCAGCGCGACAGAGGGGACGGACCCGATTAGGGGGTCCTGCAAGAGAGGGCGTCCCTTAATGTTTTTCGGAAAACGTCCCTACCAAACGGGACGTCGAGACGCCGTCCCCTACATTTCGGGCGGATAATATCCGCCCCTACAAACGTAAATTATGATTTACGCTTCTTTGCTTTGTGTTTGAGCAGGACAAGCCCTGTGAGGGCTGCTGCCTTTGCGGCGGTCTTTGCCACAGTCTTGGGATCGATCTTTGTGCGGATATTCTGCGGCACGTCCTCTGTGACCGAAAGATTTCCCTTGCCTGCGGTCTTTATGGAGCCGCCCTCAATGTGTATTCCGTGGAAGTCTTTTTTGAAATCCATTACTTTTCCTCCCTTATGGGCTCTGCTATGAGAAACTTTATCTTCTTGCCCTCGTCTGAGAACATCTTCTCATGCTCCGTCACGAAGTTCTCATAGGGACTTTCGGCATGAAGGTCGTATGTCTTGTATTTGATTTTGAAGCCCGCTTCCTCGAAGTACTCGAAGCTTTCCTCAAAAAGCTCGTCGTCGTCGGTCTTGAACCACAGCTCGCCGCGGAGGAACTTCTTGTAGTTCACCAGCTGACGGGTATGGGTAAGGCGGCGCTTCTTGTGCTTTGCCTTAGGCCACGGATTGCAGAAGTTTATGTAGATACGGTCTGCGCTGTCATTTTCGTCCCATGCCAGTTCAAGGCGCTCGATGTTCTGGATAGCAATGCGCACGTTATCCTCGGGAGAAGCCCCCTTGGCTTCATAGGCAGCTTCAAGCTTGCGCTTGGCAAGTACCAGCATTTCGTTCTTGATATCCATTGCTATGAAGTTCACCTCGGGGTGTGCTGGAGCAGCCTGGGATATGAAGCCGCCCTTGCCGCAGCCGAGCTCCACATACAGAGGCTTTTGGGGCTCTGAGAAGAGCTCGCGCCAGTGACCGATCTGCTTCTGGGGCTCTGGTATATAAAAGGGACAAGCCTCAAGCTCGGGCTTTGCCCATGGTTTGTGTCGAATCCTCATATTATTCCTCCAATATCAGATTGTTTTTATTATAACACACGGTACATCAAATTGCAACTAAGAATACGTGATGGGACATAAAAAATCCCCGCGAAATTTTTTCGGGGGATATCTCGGCAGCTCATACTGCTACAAGCTTCTTCTTGCCTTTCTTATTGCGTGGATATTCCTGTATACGGCTGATATAGTCTGCGTTCAGCAGCTGCTTCTGACCGTTTTTGTTCTCCACTTCTATCCAGTTATCCTCGATCTTTGTTACAACGCCTGAAACTCCTGAGGTCGAAACATAGATGACAACTTCCTTGCCAATATAGTTCTTTATAAGCTCATTCATGGTAAAAACTCCTTTTTTTCTTTTATCTCGGTTCTTTTTTGCGATCCTGATACGTCTGAGCTGTCTTGCTCTCTGCGCAGGCAGAACAAACAGCACCAGAAATAATATAAACCACATCCACCAGTATTGCATCGTATACCTCCTTTTTACATAAAACGGAAGTTTTTGTATAATATACTTAATATTATATCAGATATCAATTAATTTGTCAATTGATAATAATAATATTAAAATCACTGGACAAGAGTTTTTCAATGTGGTATAATAGATGTGTTGATTGTAAGCTACCCTTTAATTCGATCCCGTGAGGTCGGCAAGGCGCGTTCGTAAATACTGTAACTATAACTATAACCATAGCTATAACTGTAAGTATGCTCCCTGCCGCGGCGGGGAGCATTTTTTGTTGAATGGAGTGCTGCCTATGGAGCAGAAGCGCATAATTATGGACGATAAGGCGATTGCCCGTGCTATCGCCCGTATCTCCTATGAGATAATCGAGAGGAACAAAGGCACCGATGACCTCTGCGTCGTGGGTATCTTTTCAAGGGGAGTCCCCCTGGGAAAGCGTATTGCAGATAAGCTCTCGGAGCTTGAAAAGAATCAGGTGCCATTCGGTGCGCTGGACATAACCCCATACCGCGACGACAGCAAGCACGGCGACGTTGCCGAAAAGACTGATATCCCCTTTGATATCACGGATAAGGATGTGGTCATAGTGGACGACGTTATCTTTACGGGCAGAAGCTCACGTGCGGCTATAGACGCTCTTATCAAGCGGGGAAGACCCCGCTCCATACAGCTTGCGGTGCTGGTGGACAGGGGACACAGGGAGCTCCCCATACGTCCCGACTATGTGGGAAAGAATCTCCCCACCTCTCACAGCGAGGTAGTAAAGGTCTCGGCAATGGAAATAGACGGCAGCGACGGAGTTGCCATATACTGAAAATACTGACTAACGAAAGCGAGGTCAATATGTCATCTATCCTTATCAAGAATATCCGCGCAGTTGATACTGTTACGGATACCACAACAGACGTACTCATAAAGGACGGCGTTATCGCAGAGCTTGGCGCGGGCATAACAGCTGATGCCGAGCAGGTCATTGACGGTACGGGGCTTGTACTCATGCCCTCAATATTCGATATGCACGTTCATCTCCGCGACCCGGGGTTCACTTATAAGGAGGACGTGCTCACAGGCTGCGGAGCTGCTCTTGCAGGCGGAGTCACAGGCGTTCTTGCAATGCCCAACACAAAGCCCCCCTGCGATGATCCCGAGACTATCCGCTACATCATCGACAAGGCAAAGGGTACGGGAGTTGACGTTTACCCCGTGGGCTGCATTACAGGCGGAATGAGCGGCAACGGTCTCTGCGACTATGATGCGCTCAAAGCCGCAGGCTGCATATGTATCTCCGATGATGGCAGACCTGTTGAGAATGCAGAGAATATGCGAAAGGCACTGGAGCTCTCAAATGAGAACGGACTGCTGGTGGCTTCACACTGCGAGGATCTGAGCATAATAAACGGCGGTATCATCAACAAGGGCGAGACCTCCGAAAAGCTGGGCGTCAAGGGCATGGACAGAGCTTCCGAGGACTATATAACCGCAAGAGAGATGATACTTGCTTCATCAGTTGATGCAAGGATACATATATGCCACGTTTCCACCGAGGGCAGCGCTGCGATGATACGCTTCGCAAAGTCAAGGGGCGTAAAAGTCACCTGCGAGACTGCTCCCCATTATTTCATGCTGACGGATAAGCTTTTAGAGAAGCGCGACGCGGACTACCGCATGAATCCGCCCCTGAGAACTCCCGAGGACGTTAAGGCTATAATCGAGGCTGTCAAGGACGGCACTATAGACTGCATAATCACAGACCATGCGCCCCATGCTGCCGAGGAAAAGGCTGATTTCGAGAAGGCTCCCAACGGAGTTGTGGGACTGGAAACTTCACTGGCAGCAACGCTGACGGCTCTTTACCACACAGGTGAGATAGACCTGCACAGAGTTGTGGAGCTTATGTGCGTAAATCCACGTAAGATACTGGGACTTGACATACCCAGCATAAAGGTGGGCAGTACTGCTGACCTGCTCATTGCCGACATAAACAGAAAATGGACAGTAGAGCCAGAAAAGCTCCACTCAAAGTCACATAACACAGTTTTCAAGGGCATGGAGCTCACAGGAAAGCCTCTCGTCACCATATCAAAGGGCGAGATAAGATATAATGAAATGTAATTACAGGAGGAGAAAATATGTCATTTGACAGACTTATCGAAAAGATCATCGAACTGAAAAATCCTACGGTGGTAGGTCTTGACCCTAAGCTGGAGTACGTTCCCGAGTTCATTCAGCGCCGTTACCTCGACAGCGACGGCTGGACATTAAAGGCTGCTGCAAAGGCAATATTCGACTTCAATCAGGCTATCATCGACGAGATACATGACATAGTTCCTGCTATCAAGCCCCAGGCTGCATACTATGAGATGTACGGTCACTACGGCATAAGAACTCTTGAAAAGACTATCCGCTACGCAAAGCTCAACGGCATGTTCGTTATGACAGACGGCAAGCGCAACGACATCGGCGCTACCATGGAAGCTTACACAAATGCTCATCTCGGTACAGTTACTATCGGCGGCAGCGATATCGAGCCATTCGGTGCTGACGCTCTTACAGTAAACGGCTACCTCGGCACAGACGGCATAGCTCCTCTCCTCAAAGTCTGCAAGGAGCGCGACAAGGGTATCTACGTACTTGTCAAGACTTCAAATCCCTCATCGGGCGAGCTTCAGGACATGAAAATGGCTGACGGACGCACAGTTTACGAATGTATGGGCGATATGTGCGAGAAGTGGGGCGAGGACAGCCGCGGAAAGTACGGCTACTCCGCAGTAGGCGCAGTTGTAGGCGCTACATATCCCGAAATGCTCACTGAGCTGAGAAAGAGACTTCCCCACACTATGTTCCTTGTTCCCGGCTACGGCGCACAGGGCGGCGGAGCTGAGGGCTTAAAGGGCGGCTTCGACGAGAACGGTCTGGGAGCTATCGTAAACTCCTCACGCGCAGTAATGTGTGCGTACAAGAAAGAGGGCTGCGACGAGCATGAGTTCGCAAAGGCTGCACGCCGCGAAGTGATCCGCATGAGAGAGGATATCTGCCAGTATATCAACCTTAAGTAAGTACAACGCAGTAGGGGACGGCGTCCTCGACGTCCCGTTTCCTTGTATATAAATTATTATGAAAAAGATTTTTTTGGTATCTTTGATAACTATGATCTGCATGAATAGTTGTGGAAAGATAAATGCTGAAACTGATAATGTCAAGGACTTAATTGCTGAAACTACTATTACGACCGAAGTATCAAGCAAGGAGAAGAACATGTTTATATTCAGAAATGCAACAAAAGACGAAGAAAATGAAATGAGAAAACTTCAGTACAGCGGAGAGTGGATATATGAGACAGGAAAAGCAGGCGAAAAGGAATATGCGCTTTTTTTAGGAAAGGTAATGGCACGTTTTGGCAGGAATGATTCGCTTAGTGAAGACTGGGAATGTATGTATTCTTACCCTATAGCTGCTGAGGACGAAAACGGAAATAAATACATAATTGAAATATACCACGGGTCGGGCGGTCCTTCATATTCATTACCTGTTGAAAACAGCGGAGTTGATCTTGCACCATATGAGAGTGCTAAAGATGAGCTTGTAAAGTACATTGAAGATGCGGAACCTGTGGATTATGAATGGGAAAGCATATATGCAGATATTCCGGCAAGAATAAAGTACATTATTAAAGACGGAAAAGTTACTGTTGAGGACGAGATAATGGATTTTGATGATCTTGAGTTCTGAAACGTCAGCTTTTGGAACTCAGGGCTTATTTAAGACAGCAGGAACACCGCGAGGCGTTCCGCAAAAATCATTGTTACCTTTTTTGCTGTACAATGGCGTTCAGCAAAAGATAATACACCACAAACATAAGCTGCTGTAAGTATCTGAGCGGCAGCATGGATAGGGTGCGCAGGCTCTGCGCAAGGAGGAATTTACAATGTCATTATTCAACATGGGCGAAAAAGCTTACCTTATGCTTGCCGACGGACAGGTGTTCGAGGGCAGGAGCTTCGGTGCAAAAGGCACTGTCATAGGTGAAGTCGTATTCACTACGGGAGTCACAGGCTATCAGGAAACTCTCACAGACCCCAGCTACTATGGACAGATAGTCACACAGACCTTTCCCCTTATCGGAAACTACGGTGTGAACTCCGAGGACAATGAGTCCGCAAAGTCCTACGTAACTGGATATATCGTAAGGGAGTGGTGCAACGCGCCGTCGAATTTCCGCTGTGAGGGCAACATCAACGACTTCTTAAAGGAGCACAACATCGTCGGTATCAATAACATCGACACACGCCGCCTTACAAGAACTATCCGTGAGGTGGGCGTTATGAACGGTGTTATCACCACCGAGGACGTCTACGCAAAGAAGGATGAGCTCCTTGAAAAGATACGTGCGTTTACGGTAAAGGACGCTGTCAAGGCTGTTACCAATACCGAGACTCTTACCTATGAGCCCGAGGAAAAGAAGCTTAAAGTTGCGCTGTTTGATTTCGGTTACAAGCGCAATATCAGACAGGAGCTTTTAAAGCGCGGCTGCGAGGTAGTTGTTGTTCCTGCGTACACCACAGCAGCTGAGATAAAGGAGCTTGCTCCCGACGGCATAATGTTCTCCAACGGCCCCGGAGACCCTGCCGAGAATGTTGAGATAATCGAGAATATCAAGGAGATACAGAAGCTTGGCATACCCATATTCGGTATCTGTCTCGGTCATCAGCTCATGGCTCTTGCCAACGGCGGAAAGACCGAGAAGCTCAAATACGGTCACAGAGGCGCTAATCAGCCTGTTATCGACTTGGAGAGCGGTCTTACTTACGTTACCAGCCAGAACCACGGCTATGCAGTAGTAGGGGACAGCATTGATCCGTCGGTAGGTCATGTATCTCATATAAACGCAAACGACAAGACCTGCGAGGGCATACACTATACCTCAGTCAACGCAAGAACGGTCCAGTTCCACCCAGAAGCACACGGCGGTCCGCTGGATACAGCTTACTTGTTTGACGAATTCGTTAAATCAATGGAGAATTGAGAATGGAGAATGTAGAATTAAATAGGTCAGCGTAGCTGACACAATAATTCTAAATTTTCAATTCTAAATTCTCAATTCTAAATATTTGGAGGTAATAGAAATGCCACTCAGAAGTGATATAAAAAAGGTACTGGTTATCGGCTCAGGTCCTATCGTTATCGGACAGGCTGCCGAATTTGACTACGCAGGCACACAGGCTTGCCGCGCACTTAAACAGGAGGGACTGGAAGTAGTCCTGGTAAACTCAAACCCTGCTACCATTATGACCGACAAGGCTATGGCAGACAAGGTCTACATCGAACCCCTTACACTTGACGTTATCAAGCGTATCATTGAAATAGAAAAGCCCGACAGTCTTCTCTCCACCCTCGGCGGACAGACAGGTCTTACACTGTCCATGCAGCTTGCCGAGGAGGGCTTCCTTGACAGCCACAATGTAAAGCTTCTCGGCGCAGACCCCGAGACTATCCACAAGGCTGAGGACAGACAGGCTTTCAAGGACACCATGGAGAAGATAGGCGAGCCCTGTATCCCTTCAAAGGTGGTCGAGAACGTTGAGGACGCCGTTGACTTCGCACAGGTTATACACTATCCCGTTATTGTTCGCCCTGCATTCACACTTGGCGGAACAGGCGGCGGTATCGCTCAGAACGAAGCAGAGCTCCGCGACATCGCTACAAACGGACTTCGCCTTTCACCTATCACACAGATACTGGTGGAGAAGTGTATCAGCGGCTGGAAGGAGATAGAGTTTGAGGTCATACGTGACGCAAAGGGCAATGTAATCACCGTATGCTCTATGGAGAACTTCGACCCTGTAGGCGTTCACACAGGCGACAGTATCGTTATCGCGCCAGCTGTAACTCTCAGCGACAGAGAGTACCAGATGCTCCGTACAGCGGCTATCAATATCATCAAGGAGCTTAAAGTCGAGGGCGGCTGCAACTGTCAGTTCGCACTTCACCCAACAAGCTTCAAGTACGCTGTTATCGAGGTAAACCCCAGAGTTTCACGTTCTTCCGCACTTGCTTCAAAGGCTACCGGCTATCCTATCGCAAAGACTGCCGCTAAGATAGCTATCGGCTATACTCTCGACGAGATCATCAATCAGGTAACAGGCAAGACCTACGCCTGCTTTGAACCTGCACTGGACTATGTTGTAATCAAGTTCCCAAAGTGGGCTTTCGATAAGTTCGTTTACGCAAAGCGTACCCTCGGTACTCAGATGAAGGCTACAGGCGAGGTAATGGCTATAGGTACAAGTTTCGAGCAGGCTATGATGAAGGCTGTCCGCTCTATCGAGCTTGGTCTTGACACCATGAACCTGAAAAAGCTTGCAAAGCTCTCCACAGAGGAGATACGTGAGAAGCTCCACGTTATCGACGATGAGCGCTCATTCTGTGTATTCGAGGCATTAAAGCGCGGTATCACTCCCGAGGAGATACACGAGATAACCATGATAGACAACTGGTTCCTCTATAAGCTGCTGAACCTTGTAGAGCTTGAAAAATGGCTTGCAGAGGGCGAGCTCACCGAGGAAAAGTACGATATCGCAAAGCAGTACGGCTACCTTGACAGCACTATCGAGCGCATTTCGGGACAGAAGTGCCCCAAGCACAAGAGCGCCGTATACAAAATGGTAGATACCTGCGCAGGCGAGTTCAAGGCTGAGACTCCCTACTTCTACTCCACCTTTGACGAGGAGAACGAGGCAAAGCAGTTCATCGAGCGCACCGACAAGGGCAAGAAAAAGGTCATCGTATTCGGCTCGGGACCTATCCGTATCGGTCAGGGCATCGAGTTCGACTACTGCTCGGTACACTGCGTATGGACGCTGAAAGAGCTTGGCTACGAGGCTGTTATCTGCAACAACAACCCAGAGACCGTTTCCACCGACTTCGATACAGGCGACAGACTTTACTTCGACCCGCTTACCAAGGAGGACGTTCAGTCAATTATCGAGACCGAGCAGCCCTACGGCGTTGTGGTACAGTTCGGCGGACAGACCGCTATCAAGCTGACACGTTACCTGTCTGATATGGGCGTTCGTATTCTCGGTACCTCCGCTGACATGATAGACGCTGCAGAGGACAGAGAGCGCTTCGACGAGGTACTTGAAAAGTGCGGTATACCACGTCCTGCGGGACATACAGTAATGAACACCGAGGAAGCTCTCAAAGCAGCCAATGACTTGGGCTATCCCGTGCTTCTCCGTCCGTCCTACGTTCTCGGCGGCCAGAACATGATAATCGCTCACTCCGACGCTGACGTCAAGGAGTATATGGGCATCATCATGAGCCATAATATAGAGAACCCCGTCCTTATCGACAAGTATATGATGGGTACTGAGGTTGAAGTTGACGCTATCTGCGACGGCGAGGACTTCCTTATCCCCGGTATCATGGAGCATATCGAGCGCGCAGGCGTTCATTCGGGCGACTCCATATCTATCTACCCTGCACAGCATCTTTCCGAGCGTATCAAGCGTATAATCGTTGAGTACACAAGGCTTCTCTCCAAGGAGCTCAACGTTATCGGTCTTGTGAATATACAGTACGTTGTGTACAACCATGAGGTATTCGTTATCGAGGTAAACCCACGTTCATCGAGAACTGTTCCTTATATCAGCAAGGTTACGGGTATCCCAATGGTCGATATCGCAACAAAGATAATGTTCGGCGCAAAGCTGAAAGATATGGGCTACGAGAGCGGACTTTATCCCGCAGGTGACTATGTTGCAGTAAAGGTTCCCGTATTCTCGTTCGAGAAGCTCACTGACGTTGACACAATGCTCGGTCCTGAGATGAAGTCCACAGGTGAGTGTCTCGGTATCGGCAGAAATCTTGAGGACGCGCTCCTCAAGGGACTTATCGCCGCAGGCTTTGACCTCAAGCGCGAGGGCGGAGTTCTTATCTCGGTACGTGACAGCGACAAGAGGGAGATACTTCCCATTGCGGATAAGTTCGAGCAGATGGGCTTTGAGCTCTACGCCACATCGGGTACACAGAGCGTTCTCCACAGGAACATGATAGCGGCAAATCTTGTCCGCAAGATATCCGACGGCGAGCCAAACGTGGAGACTCTTCTTGACAGCGGCAAGATCCACTATGTAATATCCACATCCGCAAAGGGCAGACTTCCCGAGCGTGACAGCGTTAAGATGAGAAGAAAGTCCATTGAGCGTTCTATATGCAGTCTGACTGCCATAGATACGGCAAAATCGTTGGTCAAGGTGCTCGAATCGGGCAGAACTATCAACGACGTTGAATTAGTTGACATCACCAAGATATAAACCTGTAGGGGCTGGCGTCCTCGACAGCCCACAGCAGGGGCGGATATTATCCGCCCGATAGTCCTTAGCCTTGAAAGGAAACAATATGTACGATGTTGTTATAGTAATTTTGATAGGAATTGTTTCTGCTCTTCTTCTGGCAAAGCGTATAATAAATGACCGTAATAAATCACAGATAAAGAAAAAAAGATTCTTTTATTATAAAGAAGAAGGATTTTTTTCAAGAATCTATGAAATAAGAGTTGTCTATGGGATTTTGATAAGTCTGATACTCGGCTGTGCGGTATATGTCTATTTCAGGCTAAGCGGCAAGCTGGAAAATATTTTTCCTGACTTTCTTGATTACTTCGGCTTAAAATAAAGCCATTAAGGGACGCCCTCACTTGCAGGGCGTCCCTCTTTCAAAAACAGTCCACCGGACTGTTTTTGAAATTCACCCTTGCGGAGCGCCTTCGGAATATTTCGCTGTTCTTTAAAAGCTGTGAACAGCGACCAGAGGCGCTGCCTCTGGACTCCGCCAAAGGAACACAGTCCCTTTGGAATCCCTTTCATACGTTCAACCACTTTTTTCAGAAAGGTAATTATATGGATCACTTCAAGCTATGTTCAAACTACGCTCCCGCAGGCGATCAGCCGCAGGCTATCGACAAGCTCGTAAACGGCATAAACTCGGGCAAAAAGGAGCAGATACTTCTCGGCGTTACTGGCTCGGGCAAGACCTTCACCATGGCGAACGTCATCGCCCGTGTGAACAAGCCTACCCTCGTACTTGCTCACAACAAGATACTTGCAGCTCAGCTCTGCTCGGAGTTCCGCGAATTCTTCCCCGATAATGCCGTGGAGTACTTCGTGTCCTATTACGACTACTATCAGCCCGAAGCCTATGTGCCAAGCACCGACAGCTACATCGAAAAGGACTCCTCCATAAACGACGAGATAGATAAGCTCCGCCACTCCGCCACCACGGCTCTTGCGGAGCGCCGCGATGTTATTATAGTTGCAAGTGTGTCCTGCATCTACTCCCTCGGAAGCCCCGAGGAGTACCGTTCCATGTGCGTTTCCATTCGTCAGGGCGCCGAAAAGCCCCGCGATCAGCTCATAAACGAGCTTGTGAAGATTCGCTACGAGCGCAATGACATAGCCTTTGAGCGTAACAGGTTCCGCGTCCGCGGCGATGTTGTGGAGATATTCCCTGCAATGTCCAGTGATACTGCTGTACGCGTTGAGTACTTCGGCGACGAGATAGACCGTATCTCCGAGGTGAACGTTGTGACAGGCGAGGTCAAGGCAGTAGTCTCTCATGCGGCTATTTTCCCCGCTTCTCACTATGTTGTGGGCGACGAAAAGCTTGAATCGGCACTTACCGAGATAGACCGCGAGCTTGCGGAGCGCATAGACTACTTCCGGCAGAATAACAAGCTCATAGAAGCTCAGCGTATCGAGCAGCGCACCCACTACGACATGGAAATGCTACGTGAGGTGGGCTATTGCAGCGGCGTGGAGAACTACTCCCGTGTACTGGCAGGACGTCCCGCGGGGAGCACTCCGCTGACGCTCATGGATCATTTTCCCGAGGACTTCCTCCTCATTGTTGACGAGAGCCATGTCACACTGCCCCAAGTCCGCGCCATGTATGCAGGCGACCGCGCCAGAAAGACCACCCTTGTGGACTTCGGCTTCCGTCTGCCCAGCGCTATGGACAACCGTCCGCTGAATTTTGACGAGTTCAACGCTCATATACATCAGGCGATATACGTCAGCGCAACTCCCGGACAGATAGAGCGTGAAAAGACCGATACCATAGTTGAGCAGGTCATTCGTCCTACGGGACTTGTTGACCCTGAGATAATCGTAAAGCCCACCCACGGACAGGTGGACGACCTGCTTTCCGAGATAAACGAGCGTGTTGCACGTAAGGAGCGTGTACTGGTCACTACACTCACCAAGAAAATGGCTGAGGACTTAACGTCCTACTATGAGAAGCTGGGTGTAAAGGTGCGCTATCTTCACCACGACATCGACACTATCGAGCGTATGGAGATAATCAAGGATCTCCGCGAGGGCGTGTTTGATGTTCTTGTGGGAATAAACCTGCTCCGTGAGGGACTTGATATCCCCGAGGTAAGCCTTATCGCCATACTTGACGCCGACAAGGAGGGCTTCCTGAGAAGCGAGACATCACTGATACAGACTATTGGTCGTGCGGCGAGAAATGCAGGCGGACAGGTAATAATGTACGCCGACAGCGTTACGGGCTCTATGGAGCGTGCTATAACGGAGACCGAGCGCCGCCGCTCATTGCAGATGAAGTTCAACGAGGAGCACGGCATCGTTCCGAAGACTATCATCAAGGACGTCCGCGACGTTCTGGAGATAACCTCCAAGAACAAAGTGGAGGAAAAGACAAAAAAGAAGAAGCTGTCCGCTGCGGAGAAGCAGCGCCTTATCGACAAGCTCACGGTGGAGATGAAAAATGCGGCGAAGCTGCTTGAATTCGAGCATGCAGCATATCTCCGCGACAAGATCAAAGAGCTTCAGGAAAAATAATAATTTTGCTTTGCAAAATTATTATTGAGCCGTTAGCTATTAGGGGCGCCCTTTGGGCGCCCGATTTCTTGCGGGCGGCGAAACGCCGCCTCTACAAGATAGTGAGCGCAGCGAACACATAAACTCTCAACTCTACACTCTCAACTCTTAACTCAGAATTTAAGTGTAGGGGCGAATATTATCCGCCCGCCTATCAAGTAACGCTAAACGCATAGTTGTCATATAATACCATTGAGGGAGGGGACTCCCTCCCTTAGTACGGCGGAGCTTCCGCCATATGGAGGATATTATATGGCAACTTTTTTTAATCAGGCTACACTGTCCTATAACGGTACAGTTACAAGTTCTAATATAACCGCAGGCGAGATAATCGACGTGCTTTCTGTTACAAAGAACGCTGTCTCAGACACCTATATCGCAGACAGCGAGAACGTCTATATCATCAGCATAGTGAATACAGGCTCTTCATGCTACAGAGACCTTACAGTTACCGATGATCTCGGCGAATACAGCTTCGGGGAAAGTGGTACTGCTGTGCCGCTTACCTACAGTGAGGGTTCTCTCACTTACTATGTAAACGGCGTTGCACAGGCTGACCCTGTTGTGGTCTCCACATCGCCCCTTACTGTCACAGGTATCAACGTACCCGCAGGCGGCAATGCAATGCTAATTTATTCAGCCGATACAAACAGCTTTGCTCCCCTCGGTGACGAGGCGGAGATAGTCAATACAGCAACTGTCAGCGGCGAGGGATTTACTCCCATAACAGCGTCAGAGACAATTGCCTATGCTGAGGGAGTAGACCTTGCTATCAGCAAGTCCCTGAGCCCTGCTGCTGTTGAGGAGAACGGCGAGGTGACATACACCTTTGTTATCCAGAACTTCGGCGCAGTTCCCGTGGAAGCAGACAGTAATGTGGTGTTCAGCGATACCTTTACACCTGCGCTCACAGAGCTCACAGCCGAGTTCAACGGTGAGGCTTGGGCATCGGGTACTAATTATGCTTATGATCCGGATACTGGCGTATTCACAAGTATTGACGGTCAGATAACCGTGCCTGCTGCTCAGTTTATCCAGAACGAGGATACAGGTGAGTGGACTGCACAGGCAGGGGTAAGCACTATCATCATCAAGGGCAGATTAGCTTAAAATACCATTATTGGGGGCGATATTATATATCGCCCCATTCTGTTTGTCGTCTAAGTCTGTTTTAACTAATAATGGGATTCCAAAGGGAGTATACTCCCTTTGGTCAGGTCAAGGGTGACTCCCCACAGGGTGGGGAGATGTCGCAACGCGACAGAGGGGACGGACCCGATTAGGGGGACAGCCCTTGCGGGGACGCGGGGCAGAGCCCCGATTACGTCAGGCGCTTCGCAAGGGGTGAATAAAAAAACAGTCCAGTGGACTGTTTTTTTTAGAGGGGACGCCTTGCAAGTGAAGGCGTCCCTTATAAATTTTTTTATACCTTAAAGCCCTTTGCACGGAAAGCGTCTATCAGGTCGCCCAGTATCTCTGCATTTGTTGCAGAGACAGAGTGGAGAAGAAGTATCTCTCCGCCGTGTGCTGTGTCGGTAAGCTTTTTAAGTCCCTCTGCAGGTGACGGCTGGCAGTCGGTATTCCAGTCCACATAGGCGCTGCTCCAGAACAAGGTCTTGTAGCCGCAGCTCTGTACGGTCTCAAGTGCTCTTTCGGAGTACTCTCCGCATGGACAGCGGAAGTACTGCATCTCATAGCCGTAGTTGTCTGTGACATAGTCGTGGAGCGACATTATCTCTTTCTTTGCGTCCTCATCGCAGAGCGTCGGCAGACTTGCGTGTGTCATACCGTGATTTCCGAGGATATGTCCCTCGTCTATCATACGCTTTACAAGTGCCTGCTCTGTTTTGGCATAAGGACCTGTCAGAAAGAATATCGCCTGAACGTCCTTTTCTTTCAGTGTATCCAGTATCTTGGCGGTATAGCCGTTTTCATAGCCCTGATCAAAGGTGATGATTATTCTTTTGTCGTCCTCCGACAGGGCGAAGGCATCAAGGTCGCCGAATCGGCTGTTGAACTGCACTGCGTCTACGGGACGGTTGTTCTCATCGACAGCCGTGCCCTGACCGTAGCCTATCTTTGTGCTGTCGGCAGCATATACTGCCGTACAAGGCATGACAGCCGCAGTCAGCAGCGCAGCGGAAGCGTTTATTTTCATAAGCATTTACCTCTGATTTGAAGTGCGGAATAGCTCCGCAACAGTATTATGAGCCGACAGCGGCGAAAAAAACATGGATTTTTCTGCATTTTTCGATTTTTTTCGCATATTGTTTTACAGAGGTGATAGTATGGAAAACGAGGAAATGCATGAAGAGACAGGAGAGGACACCACAGAGGCTCTCATGGAGTCCTACGACAGAAAACGCCGCAATCGTGCCGATGATATAATCGCAACACAGGCAGTCATATGCATACTCATAGGAGTGCTGTTCTTCGCAGGGAATATGCTCTATCCCGATATTACGGGAGCAATCTTTCAGAAGCTCCGAGGACTTGTTACCGAGGATAAAAATATCATACCCAATCCCATAGACCATATACTGAACTATATTGATAAGCTTTAAACTTGGAAGGACTGCGGTCCGTATGGATTTTTCGTTTTTTGTGTTCAATGCCCTGATATTTCTGCTTCGTGACAGCAGGCTTGTGCTGGCGTTCTATACGGTCTGCACAGTTCATGAAGCGGGACACACAGCGGCACTTGCACTTGTGGGCGGTCATATACGCTCAGTGGAGCTCAGCGGCTTCGGTGTCCGCATGGACAGGCAGAAAAGCAGCGTAATATCCGTGGGGCGGAGCGTTTTTGTGCTTGCTGCAGGACCTGCTGCTAACATTATAATGTATATCGTTATGAAAGGAGCAGGCTGCGGCGGAGACTTTCCGCTGCTGAATCTCATGGCGGCGGTTTATAATATGCTGCCCTACAGAAGTCTGGACGGCGGTGCCATAATAGCGGAGTTTACCGCAGGGACGGTCTGTGAGCATGGTGCGGAGCTTGTACTGACAGTGATAAAGCTTACCTTTATCGGACTTGCTACCGCAGCTGCGGCGGTATGGGGCAGGAGTTTCGTTCCCGTGCTGATAGCCGCAATAGCGCTGTACATAGGTGATGTAAGAGCTAAGAACTAAGCGTGTAGGGGCGCACAGTGTGCGCCCGACAATTGAGAATTGAGAATGTAGGGGCGGATATTATCCGCCCTAAGTTATTATTGCAATAAAATCAAAAAAATGCTAAAATAGTGTTACACTTTTCTACAGGCTTGCGTTACTATAAGTGAAGACGGATCCGATCTTAAAATACAGCAAAGGAGAATGCATATGACCGATAACGATATACTGAGCCTTATGCGGGAAGCTCCGCCTCAGGGACAAAAAGCTTTTTTCGATAAATACTACAGATACGTATATACTATTGTACAGAGAATACTGAGAGGTTTCGGAAGTCCCGATGACTGCGACGAATGTACTATAGATGTGTTTGCTTCACTTATGATGAAGCTGAAAAACATTGAAATAGACTCCCTCAGCTCTTACGTGGGAGCTGCAGCACGAAATGCTGCTATAAGCATGCGGAGAAAGCTTGCTTCCAAAACAGGACTTAACGTTTCAATTGATGATGAGAATATGGCTGAGATATCCGAGGATACGGATATTGAGACCGAGGCAGAAGAGAATGAGCTTTCAGAGCAGCTCCTCAGATGTGTATCCGATCTGGGCTATCCCGATTCGGTCATTATCATTCAGAAGTACTATTACAACAGGAGCTCAAAGGAGATAGCAGAAATGACGGGCATGAATGCTGCAAGCGTGAGAGTCCGCTGCGGACGAGCTATGAAGCGGCTGAAAAAGCTCCTTGTCGAAAACGGCATCACCCTGTAAAGGAGGATAAGTATGAACAGCAAAAAGAATATAATAGATACACTGCGCGGCGCGGACAAGGCTTCCGTTGAGAAGCTCATGGCGGAGGAAGCAAAGAAGAACGAGATATTTGCAAAGGCAATGGAACGTGTCTCGGAAGTCAACGAAAACGGCTTTTCCGATACGGTAAGCGGCGTTGAGCACTACGACAGAAAGATAAGCATGAAGCGCATGGCTTCCATAGCGGCTGCGGCAGTGCTGTGTACAGGCGGAGTTCTCGGCGGCATTAAGCTTATGAAGGACAATAAGTTCAAAAACAACAATAACAGCAGCAATACCGAAAGCACCACGGATATTACAGAAACTACAAGAGAAGAAGTACCATACGAAATAACCAAGAATGCGGTACAGCACTTAGTAGATGGGAATTTTGAGCATTTCCGTAAATTCTCATGTGATTATGAGGTGACCTGCACAGAGTATGATACTTACAATAAGTCTGAGCCCTATACTATCAAAGGCTCATTAAAATTGGACAATAAAAACTATATAGGCTGGAACAGCATGGAGAAGACATATGCTCAGCCCGATCACGAGGAATATGTCAATGCCCGCGTTTTTGAGTATTCTTACAACGGATACAGAATATCCACAAATGAGACCTACGAGGGCGATATAAAAAATAAAAGGTATGATGTCAGCTTCGGCGGAGACAGCGAGTATATAGATCTTGTTTATCTCCCTTATATTTACAGTTCAGTGTGGGAAAAGCTTAAAGATACGAGTACATGGGACATCTCGGGTGAAAAGAATGAAAACGGCAGAAGAATAGTTACTGTTGAGGGCGAGTACGGTAACGACCTTGTGACCAGTGGTCCCAGTGAATTTTATACTGCTGACATCGACGCAGAAACAGGTGTTGTTCTTTACGAGAGTATTACCAATGTCAGGGGAGAAGTAACATTTGAGTCGAAGTATACTAACTACAAATTCGATGATGAAGCGGAAGCTCCTATGTCTCCTGCGGAATTCAAGCAGTTTATGCTTGACGGCGGATATGAGAAGTACGCTCATTCAAGGTATGATCTGGACGTTCTTGACGGCGTATCGCCTGCGACCACAACTGTTGCCTACGAGCCCGTAAATACTGTCGTAACTACCGAGGCACACCCTGTTCCCGAGGAGCTCACAGGCGATTTCCTCCGCGAGAGAAGCCTTAACGCCACACATTACTATGATAAGTTCTCGGCGGAATGGACCACATCACGCAAAACGAACTACGGCGATGAAAACGGACCTTTCTATGATGATTGTCAGGGTACCATAAAAATTGATAATACCACCATGACAGGTGAATATAATCGAACGGAATTTGGAACAGACGGAACCCCATATGACTATACGCATTTTTACTTCCTTAACAATATCTATATAACAGCTGACGACTACATCGGAACTGAATATACAGCATCTCATAAGGGCGCTGAATACAAAAGTATCGACAACGAATTTTTGTGGTGGTGGACTAAGCCAGACAGAGTATTCTTTGAATATTACGGCGGCTTTAGATATATCTGTATGGATAACGGAAGAAAAAGAAAGAATGGCAATGTAGATGATATTATCAACGAGTCGGAATGGACGATAAACGGCGAAAGGTATGAAAACGGCAGACGTATAGCAAGCGTAAGCTTCAGCTATGAGCAGCTCCATGAAGGTCAGTACGAACCCATGATAATTACAGCCGATGTTGATGTTGAAACAGGAATCTGGCTTGCAAATGAGCTTTACTACATGACTGACTCAGGCGAAAAGGGTATGCTTCATAGCAGCTTCAAGGCGACTAATTATAAGTTCGACGGCGAGGCGGAAGCTCCCATGACCGCAGACGAAGTGATGACCTATCTTGATGAGAACGACTACGGACTGGCACAAAGCCCAGTTTACTGAGTATTAACAAAGGCTCCCCTCGGGGATAATGTCATTAAGCTAATCAAATACGAAAAAGAACAGGAGTATGTTTGGAATATGACCAGACATACTCCTGCTGTTACATTCGCAAAAAATGCATGACGAAAAGACAGATCCGAGATCTGCCTGAAAAAAGATTGACATAATCGAAGAATTATGATAGTCTGTAGTTGAAGGGAATAGCAGAATGATATCGAGTTTTCCTATCAGCAATACGATCAGGTCTGACAGGGCACTTGTTTCTTGCTATCAGCTCTTCCAAAAGAAAAGGATTTGCGTGTGCAGAGCGAAAGAATTTGATGCAGATATGTATAGCAAAAGCATAATTGATTTTATAGCGGTAATCATTATGCTTATCGTCATCTATGGTGATATTTTCGGTAATCAGCATAGATAAGTTATACATGATAAGACTTGCAAAGATTTCCTGTATCACGCAGTCCTTTTTCTTTGAATGGAAAGCAATAAGACCAACCTGGTACTTCAGTTCTCTGAATGAAGTCTCGATCCCCCAGCGCATTTTGTATATCATCTTTATATCTTCGGCAGAGAACTCATCATCACAGAGATTGGTAACAATGGTTTCATAGTTATCTTCAGATATCTTGAGCCTTATTATCCTGAATTTAAGAGGATATGTATCTTTCGATTCTTTCGGAAGGAAGTCGAAATTTGAAGAGTGCGGAAGATAACGATAAAGTTCAGGATTAGCCTTAACTTCATTAGTTTGTCTTCTTGTAATAATAATATTTGCAGCAAAATCAGCTTCCTCATTATGGGGAATGTTGAATTTATGAGCAATTCCACCGCTTGTCTTGATGCGCATCACATATTTCAAGCCGTTATTTTCAAGATGAGCGATCGTGTTGTAGGATTCATATCCTCTATCCGCAACGATAATGGACTCATGTCCGATATTTTCAAGCATACTTATGAGAGCAGAATGCTCATTTTCATTGCGACTGTCCTGTAATACAGCATCGATATATCTACGGTTCATAATGTCATACAAAGCATTCAGATGCATGAGGTTATAGCCTTTTACATCATTATTTGCACGATAAAAAGTATCCTTATCATCAGGATCAGTAGGAATATGTATATCAGAACCGTCCACAGCATAAAGCCTGTAGCCGTGAAAGAAATTGGTTTGAGAAAATGTTTCATTGAATTTATGGAACAGATACTGAAAAGCAGCAGGAAGTATTTTAGCTCTTCTCTGAACGATAGCAGACACAGATACCATTTTTGAATCATAATCATAGAATTCTACAAGCTCCTTGCCAAGTGTCTGGCTGCCCATTCCGAGAATGAATCTCAATGTTTTTGAGAAAGATAGCTCACTTTTACGAACAAAATCTCTCTTAGGATCAACTACGAAATCAGAGTTATTTTTCTCCATGTTGCTGATAAGAGTATTAAGCTTGTTTTTGACGATATTACAGTATTTTTGCACGGTAAAACCTCCAATCAGATGTGTATATCTGATTAGCTGCGCCGCACATTTTTGGCTTTTTGTCAATACCTTTTTGCAAAAATTTACATTATATACATAAAAAATAATCACAGGATCTTTGATTCCTGTGATTATTTTACTTTTCCTTAGCTTAATGACATTACCCTCGGGGAGCCTTTTCTCATACATCATCATAGTCAATTCCGTACTGGTCGGCGTAGTAGCGGGCTTTTGCCTCGTTCGCCGCAAGGTACTCGCCGCCGTATTTGTAGCAGGCGACCTGTACCTCTGCCGCTTCCTTGTCGCCGCTTGCAGCGGCTTTTCCGAAGTAATCGGCAGCTACGGCGTAGTTCTTGGCTGTGCCCCAGCCGTTGGTATAGCAGTAGCCCAGCGCTTTTTGTGCGGCGGTGTGGCGCTGACCTGCGGCAAGCTCGAACATCACCTTGGCTGTCACAGGGTCTTTTGCCGTTCCAACGCCGTTGCACAGACACCAGCCGTAGGAGTACTGACCGTTGGGGTCGTTCTGGTTAGCGGACTCCTTGTACCACTTTACAGCTGCGGTGGTATCCTTTGATACTCCCCAGCCGTTGTAGAAGCATTCACCGTAATTGTACTGGGCTCTTGGGAGACCTCCCTCGGCAGCTCTTCTGTAGTATTCGGCAGCCTTTTGCTGGTCCTTGGCAGTTCCGCTGCCGTACAAAAAGCAGCCTGCAAGGTTGTTCATAGCGTCAAGGTCACCTTTTTCCGCAGCCTCCCTGAACATATTGGCGGCAGTTATCTTGTCCTCGGGGACGCCCATGCCTGAAAAATAGCAGCAGGCAATATTGTGCTGAGCGGCGGCATGTCCTTTCTGTGCAGCCTGCTTCAGCCAGTATATAGCCTTTTCGTAGTCCTGCTCGATACCTGTGCCGCGGAGGTACATATTGCCGAGAGTGAACTGCGCCTCGGGGTCGCCGTTCTGGGCGTTTTTCATAAGTCCGCCGGATGTGCCGTCCTCAGCGGCGATGCCGTAGCGCTTGGAGTAGTATTCCGCTCTTTTGCGGTCTGGCATAAGACCGTTTCCGCCTATGGTATAGCAGCGGATAAGGGCTTTCTGTGAGTCGTAGTCGCCCTGCTCGGCAGCCTGCTCGTAGCGGAAAGCAGCCTTTGCAAGGTTTCTGTCGGTGCCCTGTCCCAGATAGTAGCAGTCCGCCAGCTTTTTCTGTGAGCTGCAGTCGCCGCGGTCCGAGGACTGTATGTACCAGTGTATAGCCTTGGCGTAGTCCTGACTGACTCCGCGGCCGTAGAAGAAGCATTCGCCCAAATTGAAGCAGGCGTCGTTGTCACCGCTCTGAGCACGTCGGAACAGATCCTCGATAAGAGTCGAGCCGCCAACGAAGCTGCTGCTCTGATAGTCCGAGGCGTCAGTTAGTACCTCGCCTGCCTGCCAGCCAAGAGCCGCAGCGATGCTCCGCGCTATGAGCTCTGCCTTTTCTTCGTTGAGGTATTCGCAGATCTCTGCCATTGCGCGCTGTATAACTTCCTCTGCATTTTTGCTGCCGTTTGTAACGGCGTGGTTCTCATTTATGAATATCTCGCCTATATCCTCACTGAGAGCTACAAAAAAAGCCTTGTTCTCCTTGGAAAGCCTTGGGGCAAAGTCGGAGAAAGCCGAGCAGAATCGCTTATGGTCAGTTAGTATATTTACGCCGAAGCGCTCTGTGACTTGTCTGACAGCGTCAGTGGTCTCAGCGAAAAGTTTGCCGTCCATTAAAGATGTTCCTCCATTACAATCGGATATCGGTTTTGAATTTAGCCTTGATGATCTGTGTGTTGAGCTGTGTGAGCAGGGAGCGCTCAAGGATCCTTTCGGCGTTGCTGAGATTGCCTGATTCTATGGCAGCAAAGCCCTCTGTGACCAGCTCCTCGGCACGTTCAAGGTCGTGCTCATGTGCAAAGGTATAGCAGGCGAGGACGCGCCTGCCGTTTGCAAGTTTATCGTCGTATATAATATTTCCGAGCTTCTCCATGAGAATGTCCGCATTTGCCTTGTTGGGGCTGACCACCGAGAAATAGTATATCAGCCAGTAATATACAAGAGCCTCATAGACGGTGAACTCCTTGTCTCTGAGGTGCTCCATCATTTCGCCCGAGGGCTGGTGCATATCCCATGTTTTGCCTGTTTCCGCAAGATAGCTCATATAGATAGGGTAGTACAGCTTCTTGTCGATGATAGTGATGTTTTTGTAGCCCAGCTGATCTATGGGGTTGAGGTCAAGCTGAGTAAAGGTCTCGCCGCTTCTTATGCGGTCGAGGAGGGAGTCTATATATCCGCCCATTTTCTTCATAAAGACAAGGTGAGTACATACTATTACGTGGATCCGCCAAAGCACCTGAAATACCATGCCGCAGGCAAAAGCAACTGCCAGATATTCGGGTACGGACTTTCCGCGTTTGAAGAACAGACCTCTGAAAACAAAGCATACTGCCGCAGCGGCAATGATTATGACAGTCAGCTGCACAAGATTCAGGTGCAGACAGCGGTTCCCGTCCGAGCCCTCTATGTGCTTGCGGGTATCCCGTTTTACATCATGCTGTATCAGGAGTTCGGGCTTCAAAAAAGATATTTTCCATTTTTCTTCCTCCATGAAAAATGTAAGTCCGAAAAGCGATACCATTTTCACTTTCAGTTTGAAAAGTGGTGCAAATATGATGTCGGTCACAAGCAACAGTATATCCTTGGCATAGAACGTGAGCCAGAATGCGAGCAGGAAAGCGCCTGCTATTGCACATAATGACATAGCTTCTCCTTTCTTACGGAAAGAGACGTCAATAAATATCCATATAGGTTATCAGTTCTGCGTTCATGACGGAGCTGTATGACAGGTACCAGCGGCCGCCCAGCTCAACGAATGCACAGCCGTTTCCTACGAATCTGTGCTCCTCAGCTCCGTCCTCGTAGTAAACATGTCTGCAGTCAGAGCCTGCTGTGAACTCGGTGCTGAGGGTCTTGTTGAAGTCCTTCAGCTCATTCTCGCCTGTAGCCCTGAGAGTATCCTCAGCCAGTGAGGTAGTCCATTGTTCGGGCGGCAAGTCGGACTTTTCAGCCATTATGCCGCGGATAGCCGCCATGGACTGTTTTATGGCGTCAATGACTGCCGAGCGCTTGAAAACCACCTGCGGATTCTTGCCGTCAAGGAGGTCGGTAGTGCCGATATAGGAGTGATAGGCTTCTATTTCCTCGGGGCAGAACATATCATAGACTGCGTCGGCATTGTTGGTGATGTAGGCGTTATAGTAAGCCTTGGCTGCTTCAAAGCTGCTGCCGAAGCCGCCTGTTCTTGCCTCAGCAGTTGTGGGCTCGGCAGGCTTTTCTGCGGCCTTTTCTGCGGCAGTCGTTGTGGTAGTAGTTTCGGCAGCTTTCCCCGATGTAGTGCTCACTGCTGTTGTTGTGGAAGCAGAGCTGTCCGTGGAGGTCTTTGTGTCGGAGGAGGTAACGGCTTCGTCTGTAGAAGCTGATGTGGTGCTCTCCGTGACAGAGGATACTGACGAATCATTCTTGTTATTGCAGCCGTAAGCTGCGGCAGACAGTATGACAGCTGTGACAGCCGCCATAATGCGTGAACTGATATTCATATTTATCTCCTTACAAGTTATATATGACTATTATAGCTCTAAAACGCCAAAACGTCAATAGCTGACCCATATATAACGGAAAAGGCGGACATTAAGTCCGCCTTTTATCAATAATCCTTTTTCTTGCCGCAGTTCTTGCATACCTTTGAAAGGAGCTTGAAGTCTCCGCCGCAGTATACGCATTTTCCTGCATTCTTGCGGCTTGCGACTACTGTCTCGTAGTAAGCGGGGAAGTTCACCGCATTTTCCGCAAGGTGGCTCCATGAAATGTTCAGCAGGCTGGGGCAGTCCGTAAAACCGCCGCTTATCTTCTTTACAGAAGCAGGTATGCTTATCTGTTCAAGGTTGGTGCAGCCGCTGAAATCTCCGATAGATGTGGTGCCCTGTGGTACTGTGAATGCTCTGAGACCCGTACAGCCGCGGAAGCCGTCCACACTGAGGGTGCCAACAGGTATCTCCACATTTTTCAGTGATACGCAGTTCTGGAAAGCCGACGCGCATATGGACTTGAGACCCCTTGAAAATCCCACAGCAGAAAGCGCCGTGCAGTTTGCAAAGGTACATTCCTCGATAATTGAAACGCCCTCGGGAATAATGACTTTTTCGAGCTTTTCACAACCCGAAAAGGCGTATTTTCCAATAATCGACACGCATTTCGGTATGTCAAGCTCTGCAAGATTCTTGCAGCCAGAGAACGCAAATGCGCCTATCTCGCCGATAGCTTCGTGGAATTCAACCGATTCCAGATTTGTACAGTCCGCGAAGAGACAGTCTGCGATACGGTATACATGGGGCGAGATAACAATGCTTTTCAGAGCTGTACAGCCTCGGAAAGCCCAGCCCTCTATTTCCTTTAAGTCATCGGGGAACTTTATATCTTCCAGAGCGGTACAGCCGCGGAAAGCATATCCGCCTATTATCTCCACCTTGTCGTGGAGTATCACACGCTTGACGGAAGTGTTGTTTTCAAAGGAGTTTTCACCTATTTTGCGCACCTCGGCAGGGATAGCAACTTCTTCGGCGCTGCCCTTGTAGGCAACGAGAACGCCGTCCTTTACTTCAAAGTCGGCGCTGTTTTTCTTTACAGCCTTTACCTTTTTGGCAACGTTCTTATGCTGAGTTTTGTACTTGTTTACCGCCTTTGAAACTATGAAAGGCGTACTGCAGTGAGGACATACCCAGGCGTCCTTTTTATTATCGACCTCAACGGTCTTGCCGCAGCTCGTGCAGATAGCGTTTACGTTAGCCACATCCATACCCCCCTGATTTGTCATTTATTATATTATAATTGTATCATTTCGGACGGGGAAAGTCAATAAATACAGCACAAAACTCACAGATTATACATAACAAACTGTATTTATTTGGTAAAAATGACTGCGCAAAAATGAACGAATTGTTGTGCTTGGTAAACTTTTCTTGCATAAACTGTCATAAAATGGTATAATATTTTCATATCTGAAAAGGAGGTTCACCATGAAAGTGAATGATAAGATACACGGCTTTGCCGTTACAAGAACAGCTCCCGCACCGAACAGCGGCTCGGAGCTCATAGAAATGCGCCACGAAAGGACGGGAGCACAGCTTGTATGGCTGAAAAACAGCGGCGAGAACAAGCTTTTCTCCATAGCTTTCAGGACTCCGCCCAGCGATGATACGGGAATTTTCCATATCTTAGAGCACTCCGTCCTCGGCGGCTCAAAGAAGTACCCCGTAAAGGAGCCCTTTCTGGAGCTGATGAAGGGTACCATGAATACCTTCCTCAACGCCATGACCTATCCCGACAAGACGGTATTTCCCGTTTCGAGCCGCAACGACGCGGATTTCATGAACCTTACAAGAGTGTATCTCGACGCGGTCTTTGACCCTGCCATATACTACAATCCCAATATCTTCCGTCAGGAGGGCTGGCATATCGAAATGCGCAGCGAGTCCGACGAGCCTGTTTACAAGGGCGTGGTGTTCAACGAGATGAAAGGAGCTCTTTCCTCGGTATACAGCCGAATGGAGACCGAGATGATGGCAGTCCTCTTCCCCGATACCTGCTATCGCTTTGAGGCAGGCGGACTTCCCGAGTATATAACCGACCTTACAAATGAGCAGTTCGTCAATGGACACCGCACCTACTATCACCCCTCCAACGCTTACATATACCTTGACGGACCTGTGGATATCGACGCTGTGCTGGAGCTCATTGACAGCGAGTACCTCAGCCGCTTCGACAAGCGTGAGGTCAGCAGCGAAGTACCTGCTCAGAAGCCCGTCGCCCCTGCGGTGAAGAAGTGCTTTTATGAGATAACTCCCGACGAGGAAGAGGCGGGTCATACATACCTTGTTATGGGCAAGGTTCTGGGCGACTGGCAGGAGCGCGAGAAGATAACTGCGGCGTCAGTCCTTGGGGAAGCTCTCACGGGCAGCAATGACGCTCCTCTGAAACGCGCTCTCCTTGACACGGGGCTGTGTCTTGATGTGTCCCTTGACGTCAGCGACGGTATATTACAGCCCTTTGGCTGCCTCTATATAAACAACACCGACGAGGAAAACTGCGAAAAGCTGAAAGAGACTGTAAAGACGGCAGTTTCGGAGCTCTGTGACAAGGGCATTGACCGTGAGCTGCTGACAGCTGCCCTCAACCGTCTTGAATTCCGTTTCCGTGCAGGGGGCGAGCCCAGAGGTCTTACCCGTAATATTTCCGCACTCTCAGCGTGGCTCTACGGCGGCGACCCTCTTCATTACCTTGAACTTGGGGAGGTCTACGATTCTCTCCGCAGCAAGGTGGACAGCGGCTATTTTGAGGAGCTCCTGAGAGAATGGCTCCTTGATGACAGCGCCAGGGCAGAGGTCTATCTGCTGCCGTCCCGCACCTACGGCGAGGAGCAGAAGACTGCCGAGAAAAAGCGCCTTGCGGCTATAGTTGACGGACTTTCCTGCGAGGAGCGCTCCGTCATAGTCGAGCAGAACAGGCAGCTCGATGAGTGGCAGCAGTCCGTGGATACTCCCGAGCAGCTTGCTACAATGCCTCATCTTGCCCTTTCAGAGGTAAGTCCCGAGCCCCTGCGCTATGACACAGAGGTGACCGAGATGAACGGCGTTACCGTTCTGAAGCATACTGCTCAGGACAGCGGGATTTCGGTACTGAACCTGTATTTCTCCCTTGCAGACTGCAATGAGACACAGCTCTCGGCAGCAGCGGCGGCTTCCGAGCTGTTCGGCGAGCTCCCCACAAAAAGAAGCTCCGCAGCCGACTTACAGCGCAGGATAACAGGACTGCTGGGCAGCATAAACTACGGTGTCGATGTGTTCTCAAAGAGCGGAGAGCCCGAAAAATGCAGTTCCTACTTTTCAGTAAAGGCGCGTTTCCTCGAAAAGAATACCGATGAAGCTCTTGCACTTATTGCAGAGATACTCATGGAGACTGATTTCAGCGATATATCAGCAGTTACGGAGCTTTTGAAGCAGACCGACGAGAACTACAAGCAGAGCATAATCGCCAACGGTCACACTTACTCAATGATGCGTGTCCGCGGAGCTCTTTCTGCGGAGTCCGCAGTGAACGAGCTTGTGTCGGGCTATGAGGGCTATAAACGGCTCCACGAAGCAATAAAGGCTCCCGAGAAGCTTGCGGAGGAGATAAAGGCTCTCAGCAGCAGGATAATATGTACAGCACGTCTGATCGCAAGTGTTACGGGAAATGCTGACATAAAGCTGCTGCTTGAGACTCTTCCCGAGGGTACTGCGGCAGCCCGGAGCGATATGAGCTTCAAGCTGGAAATTCCCGAAAAGCAGGGGATAATCATACCATCTGGAGTGTCCTATTCCGCTATGGCATTCCCTGATAATTCCGCAGATACGGCAGTACGAAAGGTGCTTTTCCGTGCTCTGTCCCTTGAATACCTCTGGAACGAGGTCCGCATCAAGGGCGGCGCCTACGGTACGGGAGCAGTCATAACCGCATCTGAGGAGCAGGCTTTCTTCTCATACCGTGACCCGTCTCCTGCGGCAAGTATAGAGACATACAGGAAGTCAGCTGACTTCATTGCGGATTACTGCGGCGGAGCTCCCGATATCACACAGTATATCATCAGCACTATCGCCAAGGAGGAGCCCCTGATGTCCGACGGCAACAGGAGCGCAAAGGCTGACGGACTGTGGTTCAGAGGTATCACAGACGAGGAGCGAGGAGCTGAGAAAAAGCGTATGCTTGCCGTTACCGCAGAGCAGCTCCGCGAGGCAGCAGAGACACTGAGGAGCTACGGAAACGTGTGTGTAATGGGAACAGAAGCAGCAATGGAGGGACTTGACCTTACATTGGACACACTTGCGTGATGGCGTTCCGCCAGTGAGTAGTGAGTAGAGAGTAGAAAGTAGAATAATTGTAGGGGCGCCGTTTCGGCGCCCGTGCCTTATGAATGAACTATAAATGACCCATGTAGGGGCGGTTGGATTAATTCGTAATTCGGAATGCGGAATTAGGAATTGTAGGGGCTGCCTTTGGCAGTCCGCAAGTCACATTGAATACTAAAAGAAAATCCCGAAGTCGTTTTGGCTTCGGGAAATTTTTATATTATGATACCGCTGAAATGGTCTATCTCGTGCTGTATTATCTCAGCCTCAAAATCGCGGAATATATCGCGGCGTCGTTTGAACTTCTTATCCATGTACTCCACGGTGATTATGCGGTGGCGTGTGACGGGACGGACTCCGCTGAGAGACAGGCAGCCCTCCTCGGTGTCGTAGGTCTCCTTGGACTTGTCCACTATCTTGGGATTTATCATGGCGATGTACTCGTCCCGGATAAGGGCAACAAGTATGGTCTTGTGGACTCCTATCATATTGGCGGCCATGCCCACGCAGCGCTCCTCGTTGGCTTTTACGGTGTCCAGAAGGTCGCGCACCACCTGCATATCGGCTTTTGTGGCAGGCTCGGACTTTATACTGAGAACGGCTTCGTCCTTTACTATGTCTTTTACCATAATAGATTCCTTTCTGATAAATGATTATTTAGCTTTGATATAATGAGCACGGGCGCCGAAACGGCGCCCCTACAATTATGCATTATACATTATGAATTGACTCAAAGCCCAAGAAACTCCTTGAAGTTCGTGGCAAGCATCTTCTGATTCTCTTCCTCGGTAAAGCCCAGCGCCAGGAAGCGTGTCAGCTCGTCCTCGTGGCTCCACATGGGGAAGTCCGAGCCGAAGAAGCAGTTCTCGATACCGTACCTGCGTATGATATGTGCGGCTCTTTCGGGAGTGAGGAATGCAAGGGAACTGCTGAAATCGAATCTTACATTGTCAAGACCTGCCAGTAATTCCTCTGCCGATTCCCACTGCTGATAGCCGCCCAGATGTGCTGCCATGAGCTGTAGCTTGGGGAAGTTATCGTGGATATTCTTTATGCGCTGAGGCGCAGAGTAATCGTATCTTGCGTCGCCGCAGTGTATGAGCAGGGGCAGCTGTCCCTCTATCTGCTCGTATATCTTGAACGCCTCGGGTGAATCCGCGTTGAACTTCTGGAAATCGGGGTGGAGCTTTACTCCGTGGAGCCCGAATCTCTTTATCTGCTCAATGTCGGCTTCGATATTTTCGGAATCCGCATGGGTAGTTCCGAAGCCGTAGAAGCATTCGTGCTGATCGCACTTCTTTGCGATAAATGTATTTATAGCGTCTATCTGTCGGGGAGTAGTGGCAGTGGAGCACACAAGGTACTTTGATACTCCTATCTTGCTGCCTGCTTCCAGAAGCTTGTCTGTCAGACCGCAGTTGTTCATGGGCATCTCATAGAAATGACCGATGCTTTCTGTAGCCGTTTCGGCTATCTTGTGAGGGAAGATATGGGCATGAGCGTCGATTATCTCATATTTTCCATAGACCTCGGGGTTCATATATACATCTCCTAATTACAAATTCAATGAACATTATACCCTATCTGCCAATAAAAGTCAAGGCGCTGTTTACTGACTGTAACAGAGCTTTTTCGGTGAATTTCCGCCTTTTTATGTGTAATAAGAAATTTATATAATCGGGCATGGAGCTGTCCGCGCTCGGTTATTTTTCTTCAAGGCGTCCCTTTGCAGCACTGTCCTTCTTGACGTCGATACGTTCAAGGACTATCTCACGTCCTGCGATACGGAAGCCTATCTCCTGATAGAAGCTCACGCGGACGTCCAGAGCAAGGAGGTACGCCCGTTTTCCCAGTCCGTTGAAGAACTTGGCAAGCCATTTCAGGAACTCCCTTGCGTAGCCCCGACCGCGGGCAGCCTTATTGGTAGCCACCTGTCCGATGAGGACTGTGCTGCCGATATCGAATACAGCCGAAGCCGTTGTGGAGTTGCGGTAGGTGAACACGCGGCTTATGCCGTGGCGGCAGCGGTGTGAGGTGTCGGTGTACCACAGTGAGAAATCCGCGATATTGGGGAAGCCCTCGCTGAGTATCTTGTATACGTCGGGGAGATTGGGGTTGAACTCAACATGCTCCTCGATAGCCTCAAGGGGCGTATCATCGGGGATAAGCTCGAATATGGTACGGTTCAGCACCTGATAGCGCTCGGGTATCTTTATGCCCTCCAGTATCTTTTGGTCGCCCTCGATACGGAAGGGGACGTTCATGCTGACGAAGAGGTCTATCTCCTCGTTGGGCTCTAAATCACCGTCTCCGCATATGATAAGGGTGGAGTTTATGATGAACATGAAGCCTATGCCTGTTTCGTCGGTTATCTTGTAGAAGCGGCAGAATTCATAGTTGGGTCCGTAGGCTCGCATATACGCCAGCATCTTCTTGCCCGACAGGGTCTTGTTGAGCAGTACGCGGTCAAGCTCGTGCTCGTGTTCGATAAGTGTTATCATATCTCATGTATCCTTCCGATGAGAGTTCTTACCAGTTTGTATGAGTTCTCCATGTCGGCGTATTCTATCACCGACGAGGGAGAGTGCAGATACCTGCATGGCAGGGAAACGGCTATGGTGCGGACTCCCTTGCCGCTGATATGGATAGCTCCCGCGTCGTTGCCTCCTGCTATCATGGTCTTGGTCTGACAGGGGAAGCCCTGTTCCTTTGCGATATCAAAGGCAAGGCTGTAGAGCTCCTTGTCGTAGATGGTATGCCTGTCCATAAAGGATACCACGGGACCGCCTCCCAGCTCACATACGCGCTTTGCACCGCATGCGCCGTCGATATCGGCTGCTGTTGTGGATTCAAGGACTATGGCATAGTCGGGAGCAACTGCAAATGCGGAGGCTGTTGAGCCGCGGAGACCTATTTCCTCCTGTACGTTGAACACAAAGTATGTATCGTATTCAAGCTCCTCATGGAGAAGCTCTATCATCATGGCACAGCCTGCACGGTCGTCGATAGCTTTAGACTTTATGCGCTTATCGCCCAGCTCTGTGAACTCCGAGTCAAAATATGCGCAGTCCCCGAGAGATACGTACTTCTCGGCTTCTGCCTTGTCGGCAGCTCCGATGTCTATGTAAAGGCTGTCGTTCTTGGGAGCCTTCTCTCGCTGCTCCTTGGTGAGGTTATGGACGGCTGTAGAGCCTACAACGCCGCTGATACGGCTCTTTCCCACGCGCACCTGTCTGCCGATGACTACGGACGGATCGATGCCCCCTACATTTCCGAAGCTGAGAGTGCCGTCGCCGCGGATATAAGTCACCATGAAGCCCACCTCGTCCATGTGAGCGCATATCATCAGCTTTTTCTCTGGGGTTTTTCTGCCCTTTTTGAAGCAGATAATGCTTCCTAAGTTGTCTACATAGTATTCGCAGACGTCCTTTATCTTACTTATTATAAGCTCACGGACAGCATTTTCGTCGCCCGAAACGCTATCGGTGAGACACAGTTCTTTGAGCAGTTCTTTCATTACTTGTCCCCCCTTATGTATGCAGCTAAAAGCTTTGCGGTGAGCTCCACATCGTTAAGGTCTATGACCTCAACGGGAGTGTGCATATTGCGCAGGGGAATGGACACGGTACAGGTCTTAGCGCCGCAGCGGTTCACGGAGTATCTGTCTGCATTTGTGCCTGTCATGCCTGTCATTACCTCTGTCTGACAGGGGATATCAGACTTTTGGGCAGCTGCAAAAAGCCCGTCGCTTATCTCGCGGGAAAGTGAGGGTGAAATGCCTATCATGGGACCCTTTCCCAGATAGCCGCACTTGCTCTCCTCCTCGCCTATAGCGTATGCAAAGCTTACGTCCACAGCCAGAGCTATATCGGGGTCAACGGCGAAAGCGCCAATCTTAGCGCCGCGCTCGCCAACTTCTTCCTGAGTGGAGAAGATAACGGTGACGTTATAGGCAGGGGCGCTGTCTCTGAGAAGCTCCAGAGCATAGAGAATGGAAGCTACTCCGCAGCGGTCGTCGAGAGCTCCGCATGTTATACGGCTGCCTATGAGGTCGCGGCAGGTCACGTCAAAGGTCACGGAGTCTCCCAGAGCCACAAGGGGTTCGAGCTCAGCCTTTGTAAGTCCCGTATCAATGGCAACATCGTCCATTTCAAGGACTTCGCTGCCGCCGTTGGTAAGGTGGGGCGGTACAGAGCATATCACGCCCTTTATGTCGCGGCTGCCGTGTACCACTACGGGCTGTGCGGGGAGAAGTCTGCGGTCAATGCCGCCTACATTGCCCACCTTGATGAAGCCCTCGTCGGTGATGTATGTGACAGCAAAGCCTATCTGGTCTATATGTGCGTCGAGCACCAGCGAGGGGAGTCCCTCTTTGTGAGTGCCGAATTTACCAATAACATTGCCGTTTATTATCTCAGCGTCGGGACAGTATCCGCGAAGCATTGACAGTGCAAGCTGTGCAGCCTTTGATTCGCTGCCCGAAGCTCCCGAGACCTCTGAGAGAGAAACGACGGTCGATCTGATATCCATATGGAAGTTCCTTTCATAAAAGCGTCACATTATATTATAACAGATATCAGAGCGTATTTCAAGAGCTAAGAGCTAAGTAGGGGCAGATATTATCCGCCCGCCAATAACCGTAAAACTCTAAATGCCATACTGTAGGGGACGGCGTCCTCGACGTCCCGCCAATAACCGTAAAATTCCAAATGACACACTGTAGGAGCAGCCTTTGGCAGTTCGTCTTAATTTCATTGGAACCTGCGGACGCCCAAAGGGCGCCCCTACATGGCTGCATTGATATATCGTAATTGTGTGAAACGGCATACACAGGCGGCGGAACGCCGTCCCTACATTTTCAATTCTTCATTCTCAATTCTCAATTGGCGGACTGCCAAAGGCAGCCCCTACAAACCTGCTTTCTAATCACTAAAAACTCACAAAATCATATAATGAAGTGTACCGCATATTGCTGACTGCGCAGACTGATGCAGTCAGGGGGGATACTTTTGACGAACTGTATATTCGATATGCCGTCCTACACATACGCTGTCAAGGGACAGCGGCTGCTGAGACAGCGCGGTTATCCAAGTGTTATAAAGCGCCGCGGCAGGGACTCCGAGAACGGCTGCGGCTTCTCGCTGCATGTGGGAGACCGCTGCGGCAGGGCAGCCGAGATACTTGACAGCTATTCCGTACCCTATACCATAAGAATGGACGGTGCTGCCGATGATGATAAACTTTGACAACGCCGCCACCACCTATCCCAAGCCGCTGAGCGTCCGCAGGGCGGCTGCCGATGCAATAATGAACTTCGGCGGGAATGCAGGCAGAGGCGGGCATCAGCTTGCCATGCGCACTTCCGAGGCGTATTACAGCGCCCGTGAAACAGCGGCGGACTTTTTCGGTGCAGAGCCTGAGAATACTGTGTTCACGCTGAACTGCACCCATGCGCTGAATATGGCGATACAGGGCGTCATGGCAGATGGCGGGCATATTATAATAAGCAGTATGGAGCATAACTCCGCCGCCCGACCTGCTGTGGCTCTTGCGCTGAAAAAACAGGTGACTATGTCTGTAGCAGAGGTATTCGCGGATAAGGAGCGTACCGTGGAGAGCTTCCGCAGGCTGATACGCAGCGACACAAGGGCGGTGGTATGCACTCTTGCAAGCAACGTCACGGGACAGCTCCTGCCATACCGCGAGATAGGGGAGCTCTGCCGCGTGCATGATATATGTTTTATCGCAGACGGAGCTCAGGTCTGCGGCATTTATGATATAAAGCTGTCCCACGGCATAAATATACTCTGTACCGCAGGGCACAAGGGGCTTTACGGCATAACGGGCACGGGACTTCTCGTCACTGACGGGAAATATACCATAGCTCCCATAATACAGGGTGGAACAGGCAGTGCTTCTCTCAGCCTTTTTCAGCCCGAGCTTCTTCCCGACAGCCTTGAAAGCGGTACTCCCAATATAATCGGAGCCGTTACAGTGGGAGAGGGCATACGCTTCATAAAAAGCCGCGGTATGGACAATATCCGCGCCCATGAGGAGAGGCTCTGCCGCAGATTCATTTCGGAGCTTGCCGCCATAGACGGCGTTAAGGTCTGCCGTGACTGTGATGGGGAGTATGCTCCCATAGTGTCCTTCAACGTGGGAGATATAAGCTCCGAGGACGCTGCGGCGTATCTGAGCGAAAACGGCTTCTGCCTCCGTGCGGGGTATCACTGTGCTGCTCTTGCTCACGCAGCACTGGGCACCAAAGGCGGCACGGTACGTTTTGCTCCCTCAGCATTCAATACCGAGGCGGAGGTAATGAAACTTGTATATTTTGTTAAGATATTGAAAAATTTACAAAATTCTTAAAAAACTATTGAAATTATCAGAATTTGTGGTACAATAATAGTATGCAGTATTGTGCAGTCAGCTATGAGGACACCCTGTCCTCATACTTACATAGATAACTAACAGATAATAAATATGTGTAATTCCCCAAGGGGGTGTTTATTTGTTCATTTCTACTCCGCATAAGTTGTTCGACTCCTCTCCACAGGAGATACTGGACGCTTTTCTCAGTGTCATCAGTACCTTCAAGTTTACGGACGTCATCGACGTTGTTATTCTTACATATGTTATCTACCTGCTCCTGAAGCTTATCCGCGAGACCCGTGCAGGTCAGCTTGTAAAGGGTATCATTCTTCTTGTTGCAGGCTATTTCATCAGTAAATACCTTGAACTGAAGGTGGTCAGCTATCTGCTGGAAAAGACCCTGAGCATGGGCGTTCTGGCAATGATAGTACTCTTCCAGCCCGAGCTGAGAAGAGCTCTTGAAAAAGCAGGACGTACCAAGTTCGGTATACACCTTTTCGGTCTGGGACAGGATAACGACGAGGTCAAGCAGCGCTGGAACCCCGCTATCGAGGCTATATGTGATTCCTGCGTGGAGCTGTCGGCGACCTTTACAGGCGCTCTCATAGTAGTTGAGCGTCAGGTAAGACTGGGTGAGCAGATCGAGACAGGTACTATCCTTAACGCTACGCCGAGCAAAGAGGTGTTCGGCAATATATTCTATCCGAAAACACCGCTCCATGACGGAGCTGTTATAATGCGTGACGGCATCATCCTTGCGGCTGCCTGCTTCCTGCCCAAGCCTGCAAAGGACGCCCTCATCAATAAGAAGCTGGGCTCACGTCACAGAGCTGCCATAGGAATGAGCGAAAACTCCGACGCTATAGTTATAGTCGTATCAGAGGAAACAGGACAGATCTCGGTTGCGCTGAACGGCACTCTCACAAGAGACTATACCCGTGATAAGCTGAAAGCTCTTCTTGAAGAACAGCTCTTCAAAGATAAGACTGAAATATCTATCGGCAGAAAGAAGCTTTTTTCTTCCCGCTCCGAAAGGAGGAAGAAAAAATGAATACATTCAATGATAACAAAAAACACGGCATCACAGAGACCAAAAACAATGCGACACTGCTGCTCATAGCTATAATATGCGCTGTTGCGGCATGGTTCATAGTTGCAATGACTCTGTATCCGTCGGAATCCAAGACTATAAACAATATCCCCCTCAAAGTGGATATAGCAGGCTCGTCTGCGGCAGAAAGCGGACTTTCCGTCACAAACTGCAACGTGGATAAGGTAAGCGTCAGCTTTGACTGCAGCCGTACCGATTACAGCCGCATAAACGCCGAGACCCTTGAAGCCTATGTTGACTTTGACAACATTACTACCGAGGGCAAAAAGACTCTTACCATTAAGGTCGAGTCTACCAACGGCGCGGAGCTGTCCAACAAAAAGGTATATCCCGAGACTGTTGAGGTGGAGCTCAATAAGTTTGAGTTCAAGACCATAACCGTAAAGCCGAGGGTAGATAATGTCACACTTGCAGAGGGCAAGACATTCGGCGATATAAAGTGCGAGCCCGAGGAGATCACCCTCAAGGGTCCGTCTGCAAAGCTTGCTACCATAGCCGAGTGCTATGCGGTCTCCGACAAGGTGCTCAAAAACCTTGAGACCAGCTATACAGGTCTTAACAGTGAAAGACTGGAGTTCGTTGATGCTGACGGAAATATCGTCGATTCCACGTTTATCACCTCGGATCCTGCTACCGTTAATATCAGCATACCCGTGCTTACGCAGAAAACCGTACCTTTCAAGGTAGTCCTGACTCTGCCGTCGAACTCCAACTTTGATAAGGACAGCCTTGATTTCAGTATCACCCCGTCTGAGCTTACGATCGCTTCGGGTTCTCCTAATGTAAGTCTCTCAGATGATCCGCTGTCCATACCTATAGCACTGAGTACTCTTGATATAGGCTTCTCAAAGGATTTCAGCATAGATAATATGCTGTCGGCAAAGAACGTCATAAATGTTTCGGGCAACGAGACTGTTAACGTTACCCTCAATGATGCGGGACTTGCGTCCAAGGAGGTTACTCTGCTTGGTGCAAACGTGGGACTGCTCCATGTGCCAAGCGACGGATATTCGTATTCAATAGTCACCGAGAAGCTTACGGTCAAGCTGGTTGGTCCTGCCGATGTTATAAATGACATCACTGCGGCAGACCTTGACGCGGAAGTCAACCTGCTTGGTGAGGACACCTCCAGAAATCCCGACCAGTTCAGATATGATGTCTTTGTATCGTGCAAGACCCATAAAAACGTATGGTGTACGGACGCTCCAAAGGTAAATATAGTGAAAACTCTCAAGGACAGCGCTGCAAAGCAGTCGACCACCTCGAGCAGTTCGTCATCAGGTACAAATTAAATATATATCCGCTGTGCAGATTGTACAGCGGATTTTTTTATGTACAGATACAGGTCGTTGCACGCCCGAAACAACGTATTTAGGTCAAAAACTTGCACAATGTCTAAGATGTGTCCCTGTCCGAAAGACTCTTTTTTATGTAAAACTACGAAAATACGACAAATTACTGTATTTTTTTTCTGAATGTCTTTTATTTTTGGATAGTTTATGATATAATTATATCTATGATTTTATAGCTGTATTGTTAATAATTTGTGCGAAAAAGCTACATAAATAACCGCTTTCAGCCGCAATGCAGCCGATTATGCTTTCCGCTCCGACCGTTGAAGAGGAATGTGAGGACGGAAGCAAATAAAGAAGGAGAAAAAAATGAAAGCAAAGAGAATCATAGCATCTGTGCTGTCATTTGCCCTTTGTGCGGGAGCGTTCACCTCTGTGAACGCCAGTGGGGAAGGCATTTTGTCAGCGAGAAGCACCACTGTCTCCGCCAACGACAATACTGCAACTGCTCCTGCTGAAACTCCGTCTGAATCTGTTGTAACGATAAAGCTCGGAGACCTTAACGGCGACGAGAGCATCGACGCCACCGACGCGTCCACAGTGCTGACTGCCTATGCCAATCTCTCGTCAGGCAAGGAAAGCGGACTTTCGGCAGCTCAGATCGTTGCAGCCGATGTTGATAAGAATGAAAAGGTTAATGCAGTTGATGCTTCAAACATCTTATCATACTATGCTTATCGGGCGATAAAGGGCAGGCGTTCCCTTGAGGACTATCTGAAAGAGCCTGACAAGGCTATGGAAGAGCTGAAGATCCATGGAGGCACATCGACCGCTACCACAACAGCAGCCTTGACAACAACATCGGTAACTGCAACTTCAACAGCTACAACTACAAAGATGATCCCTATCACCTATTCATCGACCACCACGGCAGTAACTACTACAAAGCCTATTCCCATAACCAATCCTATTACAACTACCACAACAGTAGCACCTACAACGACTACAACAACAGCTGCTCCCACAACGACCACCACAACAGCTGCTCCCACAACGACTACTACAACAGCTGCTCCCACAACGACTACTACAACAGCTGCTCCTACGACAACTACCACAACAGCTGCTCCCATAACGACTACTACAACGGTTGCTCCTACAACAACTACCACAACTGTGACCGTTACTTCCACAACCACCACTGAACCCGCCGACCCCAAAAAGGTGTCAGAGATAAAGCTGAGCAAGTCAGAGATAGAGCTCAAGGTGGGCGGCGACGGAGACATCTCCATGGTAACTATGCTCCCTGCAACAGCAACGGATAAAAGGGAGATATGGACAAGCTCAGATGAGAACGTGGCTACAGTAAACTATGAGGGATGGATAAGCCCTGTGGGTGAGGGAACCTGCATAGTAAAGGTGCAGAGCGTAAACAATCCTCTGGTAAGCGGCGAAATAAAGATAACTGTAATTGACCCCAACAAGGTCAGGGAGATAAAGCTCAGTAAGACGGAATTGTCCATGCCTGTAGGCGGCGAGGGCATATCAATGGTAAGCATGGTGCCTGCCAATGCTCCCAATAAGGGAGAGGTTTGGATAAGCTCTGATGAGAGTATCGCTACAGTTGACGAAGAGGGTCTGATAAAGGGCATTGCTCCCGGAACCTGCACCGTGACTGTATACAGCCGCTCAAATCCCGATGTTCATGCTTCCGTAAAAGTAACTGTCACTGACCCAAATCAGGTACAGAGAATAGAGCTTACCGATTATGAGCTTGATCTTCTTGTAGGTACTCTCGGTATTTCCTATGTAACAATGTACCCCGAGACAGCACCTGACAAGTCCGAGCTGTGGATAAGCTCTGACAACACCATTGCCAAGGTGGATAAGTTCGGAAATATTTACGCTGTATCGGCAGGCAAGTGTACCATAACGGTCTACAGCCAGTCCAATACAAACGTAAAAGCTGAGGTAAAGGTAACTGTTCACAATAAGCCTGTTGCCACATCGACAACTACTACATTAACAACGACCACTACAACTACCACAACGACTACAACAACGTCAACAACAACTACTACTACGACTGCAACGACAACACCACAGCCTCCTGTTACCACAACCACATCGGCTGAGCACCTTATGATGACCCGTAACGGCGCTACATATGTAGACGGTATCCTTGTGGTAAACAAGACCTACAGCGTCCCCAAGGAGTTCAATGCAGGGGGAGGGCTCAATGAAAACGCCATGGCGATGTTCAAGAAGCTCTCTGAAGACGCCGCTCTCCACGGACTGAGCATAGTTTGCTCGTCGGGCTACCGCTCATACGAGAATCAGGAGACCATATACAACAATTATGTTGCTATAGACGGTATACTGAGAGCTGATACCTATTCCGCAAGACCGGGACACTCCGAGCACCAGACAGGACTTGCCATCGACGTAAATTCTATCAGTGCCGAGTTTGCAAATACTCCCGAGTGTGCATGGCTTGAGAAGAACGCCCACAAGTACGGCTTCATAATCCGCTACCCCAAGGGCAAGGAAGCTATCACAGGCTTCCAGTACGAGCCCTGGCATATCAGATACTTAGGCGTTGAGACTGCCACAGCAGTTTACAACAGCGGTCTGTGCCTTGAGGAATACCTTGGGATAACATCATACTACAATTAACAGCGAAGCTGCCGAATAAAGTCATTCGGCAGCTTTTTTATATCAAAGCAGCCGTCAGCAGCTCCGTCATGTGTCGGGAAGCTGCTCACGGGATCAACTCCACTTCCTGACGACGCAGCGCATATGCCGCTTACATTATATTATGCAGAAAAGCAAAAAAGGTACAAAGAAAAATATTACAGTAATCATTGTCAGAATTGTGTAACCGCTCTGATACTATCCGTAAGCATTTCATATCCAAACTGTATTCAAACCGAAATCGCTCTGTTATTGCAAATCCTGTCGTAAGGGGGTATAATATAGTCAGAAAAGGGAAAAGGAAATAAACAAGAAAAAACCTTCATTGTTTCTCATTCAGCGTCGAAATACCTCCCGACGCGAATCAAAAAGCGGTGCCGCACACCACCGCTTCATGAACACACCTTTCGGAAAAAGAAAGACCGCCGGCGCAAAAGTGTCGGCGGTCCTCTTCTTTTTATAGTCAGCTTCGCTCACTGAGGTACAGCCCCACCTTATTATTTAAGTTCTGCACACACTCGTCGGAGCTTATATTGCCGCGCATGACCTCAGCCCATTCGTTAGATATCATGCTGTCCAGCTCGTCGCCGTAGTTAAGGTCAATTTTCACGTTCCTTGAATAGTCAAGGAGTTTTTCAACTGCTTCGTCACTTATCTGCATAGACTCTTCACCACCTAACCATTGGGCTAAGTTTCCGCGGACTGACATACCTATAACACTTGGCGTATCGTAGGCAAGCGCCTGCAAGCCGCTTTCTGTGACAGGTACGCCCGAAACGTATTCAATTGACATCTTCTTCTGTTCGCTTTGGCGGAAGTAGTTTTCCAGCAGCCTCCATGCCGCGTCTTTATTTACGCTGTATTCGGGGATAGCCCACAGGTGCGGTATATTGACATAAGCTCCGTTATTATCCGCTGAGGGATAGCCCACGTATGTCATGGGAGCTCCGTTAAACCGTCCATAGATATCAGAAGCGGCAAACTTATTTATACCGTTTATGCCAGTTATATTCAGCGAGTTCATATAGTCTGTCCCTTCCGATTTATAGTCAATGTCGTTTTTCAGGTCGATAGGGAATTGCAGGAGAAAATCCAATGTTTTCTTGAAATCACCGTCGAAATCGCATGAGCTTTTTTCAAAGTCAATGGCATTATAGCCTGCCTTCCTGAGAAAATAATGCCACATATCCGCGCTTTGCGGAAAGTTCTTTTTATCCTCTAAGCTCTCGTAAAAAGCCATAGCCCTGTCAAAACTCCAGTTTTCGTTATCTCCGCTGATAAAGTCGGCGCTTGCGGTATATGTAGTGTAGTTAAAGCATGGGAAAAGATACGGGATAGCGCCATTGCACTCCACAGCTTCGCGGACATTAGGCAGCAGGTCGGTTATATTCAGCGTATCCGAGCTATTGATAAATGGCGTAAGGTCGGCGAGATAACCGCTTTTCTGCAAGTTCACTGTGCCCTCGCAGGGGGCTATGATAACATCAGGACTTTCACCTGACAGCATTTCCCTTGAAAGCTGATTAAAGGCTTCTGAGTAATTCGTGTCCGTATTCTCATAATGAGTGATATTCAGAGTTATATCTTTATTGGCAGTGTCGAATTCAGCCAGAGAGGGTTCTAATTTTCCTGTGCCTCCGTCTATGAGCGCGACTTTCAGCTCAGTCTCAGTCAGCATATCCTGCTGAGTATCCCCGTCGGGCTCAGAACTGCTGTCCTTGTTCTTACCGCAGGAAAAGGGAGCCATAAGGCTGAAAGCAAGCGTAAAAGCGATGATTTTTTTCATAAAAATACTCCTTTCGTATATAAAAGTCCAACTGCTTTTATAAGTAAGTGATTTCATAAGGCAAAAAAGACGAAAAAGCATACAGATTTGTAGAGTTCCACAAATTTGTATGCTTTATTTTGTGCAAAAAAATCGGCACGGATCGACCGTGCCGATATATTTTTATTTGGAAGCCTTTGTGTCAAGCTTTCCGAGAAGGAAGAGCTGTATCTGGAGAGCGTCCTCTGTAGTAACGCTGTTGTTTTTATTGACAACAGAAGCATTGCTGAGGCCCTGTGCTGTTATGTGGTTCTTGTCAGAGCCGTTGAGACCGTACTTATTGGGGTTAGCAAGGCTCTGCATTATGAGAACAACGTCTGCCATATCAACACCGCCGTCGTTGTTAGCGTCGCCCCATACAGCTGCATCAGTATGAGCATTGGGAAGTGTTGTTGTGGTAGTAGTTTTATTTCCCTCATTCGGAGCAGTTGTTACAGTGCTGCCAGCCTTGATCGTCACCTTGAAGGATATCTTTACATTGTAGCAGAGGTTATAGGAGTAGTAATTACCTGCATTGCTGTCTATATTTACAGTGTATTCGCCTGCGGGAAGCTTGATGAACTCCTTTTCGGGAACGCTCTTGCCGCTTCCGTCGGTGATAGTCACAGGCTCCTTATCACTGCTGACGGCGCTGATGCTCTTATCGGTGTATTCCATATTTGGGTGAGATGCGTCGATCTTTGAAACACCGTCGAATTTCAGACCTGAAAGATCAAGAGCCTCGCCCTGCCTGTAATTTGTCTTTGTAGGATATGAGATGACCTTGTTGAACTCATAGGTCTCATGTGTTGTAGGGATAGGAGCAGTGACCTTTACAGTAGTGGTAGCTGTAGTAGTTGTGGTAGTCGTTGTTGTTGTTGTCGGGAAAGGAGCAGATGTGCCGATGTAAACGCCGTTATCGTAGCATTCCTGACACACAGGGAAGCCGAGAGGTCCGTAGATAGCCTCTGATTCGGGTATCTCCTTGCCGCAGTGCTCGCACTTGACAGTCTTTACGGGAGCAGTAGTTGTAACTGTTGTGGTAGTTGCTGTAGGCTTTGTTGTAGTAGTTGTAGTTACAGGCTTTGTGGTAGTTGCAGTAGTCTTGTCAACTACAACGGGAGTGCCGCCGCCTGCCTTGCCGCCGTCAAGGTTGCTCTTTGCGCCTGATGAATAGAACTCATTCAGTGAAAGACCGTTCTTGCCGAGGGCTGTCTGGTGGTCGAGACCGATGTACTTGCCTGCATCTGTCTGCCAGAGAGACTTCTCAAAGAGGCTGTACTTGTTGTCGTCCCAGTTCATGAATGTCGGGTCGAGAAGTCCGCCTGTATCGCCTGAGTTGGGGTTGATGCACCAGAAGGTGTGGTTGATGTGGTTGTCGATCATGTAATCGCGGAGGAGCTCCATCCATTTCTGGTTAGCGCCCTTGTCCATATGTCCGCCCCACTCGCCGATAAGCAGGGGGGCGATGTCCTCTTTATTGATGTAAGCCCATGTATCGTACCAGTAGTCGTCAAGGAGAGTCTGTGTTGTGAAGTCCTTGTCGAACCATGTCTGAGCGTATACTGACGGACCGTAATCGTGAGGTGAATATACTATCTGGCTTGTGCCGCTTTCGGGAACTACAGGGTAGTCCTTTACGCCGCGGAGGTTTCCGCCCCACCAAGCGCCGTGCCATTTCTTGTCTTCCTCAGACTTTGGCTCCCATACATCGGGAGTATCGTATGTATAGCCCTTTTCGGTCATTGGGTACTGCTCAACGCCCTCGATGAAGATAAGAGCGTGGGGATTTACTGCAAGGATAGAGTCAGCGCACTTCTTTGCTGCATAAGCCCAGTTGTTCTCGTCTGTGGAGCCGTCCCACTTTGCGATATCGGAAGGACAGGTATCGCCCTTGTAGCCGCGCTTGCCGTGAGGCTCGTTCTTGAGGTCGTAGCCGATGAGAGTATCATCGTTTGCGTACTTCTTGGCAAGCCATGTGAGCGAATCGATCCATACCTTTGTGGAAACGCCTGCCTTGCCGTACCAGAGCTCATAGTTATGACCCGAGTTGTTTGCATCGGGGCTGTGAACGTCGATGAAAGCCTTGATACCGTACTTCTTGCACTTCTGCATGATGATATCGAAGATCTCCATGGAGTTCTTTACAGTCTTTCCGTCAGACTCAACGAAGTCCTTGTTGATATTGGTGTAGTAGCCCGCAGGAGTTACCTTGCCGTCCTCACCCACCTCGTCAACGGGAGGTGTGTAGGAAGCCTGTACGGAGCTTACGGGATTTGGTGAGCCCTCCATCCACGATACGAGGAGCTCTGATGATATTGGCAGACGGAGAGTATTGATACCGTGGTCTGCGATGCTCTGGAGCATGTCGTCAACGTCTCGTGCGTAAAGACCGTGAGCGCAGTTCTCTGAGCAGTTGAAGCCGAACCAGTTAGCGCCTGTGATCCAGACTTCGTTTCCGTTCATGTCGTAGAGACGGCTGCCCTTGGCGTGGAGCCAGTCATCGTTGCCGCCGTCGGCTGCCATGGCCTTGCTGAGTGTGTCTGCGGAAGGCATTGCAGGATAGTAAGCAGCGCCTGAGACAGTCAGTGCTGCTGCGGCAGCAACAGCTGCCACTGAGCGTAAGATCTTGTTCATTTTATTTCCCTCTCATAAAATTTATTTTTGCTGCGCAGCACCCTGAAGCTGCGCAGTCAAATACGTTGGTTCACATCACTCTACGGGGAGCTTTGTATATTTTCCAAGCAGATAGAGCTGTATAGTCAGTGCGTCGTCTGTAGTAACGCCGTCCTTGCCGATAACATCGGCATTCTTCTGACCCTCATCGGTCATGTGCTTTGCGTCGCTGCCCTTGATGCCGTACTTGTTTGGGTTAGCCAGAGACTGCATTATGAGAACAACGTCTGACATATCAACTGCACCGTCGCAGTTAGCATCGCCGAAAGTGCGATTACTGACCTCGGGAGTAGTTGTTACTGTTGTTGTGGAAGTGCTTGAAGATGTTGATGTTGAGCCTGAAGTCGTAGTTGTTGTAACTACGGGCTTTGTTGTGGTAGTTGTCTTGGAAGGATCGGCGTTGACGATCTTGCCGCTGGAGGTCTTTCCGCCGTCAAGGTTGCTTCCCTCGGAAGCCGCATAATTTGCATAGAAGTCGTTCAGTGAGATACCGTTCTTGCCCAGTGCTACCTGATGATCGAGACCGATATACTTACCGCTTTTGGTCTGCCAGAGAGCTTCCTCGAACATCTTGTACTTCTCCTCGTTCCATACGATAGAGGTACCTGTAGCTGCTGTGAAGCCGAGGCTGTCCCAGAGTCCGCCTGTATCACCTGAGTTGGTGTTGAGGCACCAGAAGGTGTGGTTGATGTGGTGATCTATCATGTAGTCGCGGAGGAGAGTCATCCATTTGAGGTTTGCGGCGTTGTTCATATGACCGCCCCACTCACCGATGAGCTCGGGACCGATCTCCTCAGCGTTGATATATGCCCATGTATCGTACCAGTATTCATCGAGGAGAGACTGTGTGTCGAAAGCAGCGCCTGTTGCGCTCTTATCGAGGTGGAACCATGTCTGCTCGTATACTGACGGACCGTAGTCATGAGGTGAATATACTATCTGTGAAGTACCCTGCTTTGGCTTGATGGGGTATTCTCTTGCGCCGCGGAAGTTACCGCCCCACCATGCGCCGATGTATGGAGAATTTTCCTTTCTGTCTGGCATGCCCCAGTAGTCGCCTGCCTGAGCACCGCTGAGTGACTGCTCAACGCCCTCGACCAGTATAAGTGCGTGGGGATTTACGTCAAGGATAGCTTCTGCACACTGTGTAGCTGCATAAGCCCAGTTGTTCTCGTCCTTGGAGCCGTCCCACTTGGCAGCCTCGTCGCCCTCCTGACCCTTGCCGTGAGGCTCGTTCTTGAGGTCGTAGCCGATGAGAGTATCATCGTCCTTGTACTTGTCGGCAAGCCATACCAGCGAGTCTATCCATACCTTTGTGGTAACTCCTGCCTTGCCGTACCAGAGATTGTAGTTATGACCCGAGTTGTCGGTGTGTGGGCTGTGGATATCGATGAATGCCTTGATGCCGTGCTCCTTGCACTTCTTCATCATGATGTCGAATACCTGCATACTGTCAACGGGAGTCTTTCCGTCAGCCTCGCAGAAGTCGGCGTTTATCTTGTAGGCAGGGTCTGCATTGGCAGAGAAGCTGCTTACAGGATTTGGAGTGCCTTCCATCCATGAGACAATGAGCTCTGTAGCGATAGGGAAGCGGATAATGTTGATTCCGCGGTCTGCTATCTCTGTGAGACAGTCGTCTGCATCGGCGCTCCAGAGGTAGTGTGGGCAGTTTTCGGAACAGTTGAAGCCGAACCAGTTAGCGCCCGTGAGCCATACCTCATTGCCGTTCATGTCGTATAGACGGCTTCCCTCTGCGTGGAGCCAGTCATCGTTGTTAGTGTCGACAGCCTGTGCTGTCAGTTTTTTTGTCTGACCAATGGAAGGTGCTGCTCCCGTAACGGTCAGTGCGGCAGCGCAGATAAGCGCCGCAGCGGTGCGTGTGAATTTTTTCATGTTATAATACCCCTCTCGTATTTTTCTCCGCAGATTTGTTTTTTTCGGCGGAGTCATAGTATACAGTTATCCAGTATACTATAATCAGTTATATTGTAGCATTTCGACATAAAAAAGTCAAGAGTTTCGGCTCATTTTACAGCTGTTTATGCAGAAAATGAAATATGTTTTGCAGTAAAGTTAAAAATAAAAAATAATCAACACATACTTGACAACCTGCCTGTGCAGTGCTATAATTGAAAAAAACCAAACCGATGACGCGGAGATAAAGCTAATTATGCTTGCACAGAGAGCCCATGGTGCTGAGAATGGGGCGAAAAACAGGTTAGCAAATGGACCGCCGAGGGTGCAGTCAAATGGGTGATAGGTGGCAGCCAAGAGGACAGTCGAATGGAGCGCTGCGTGGTGAATATTGAATTTGCCGTGTTTCCCAGAGTATTCTGCAACGTCAGGACGTGCGTTAACCGTCAGGGATATGATAGTATCCTGTAAAGTGCACGGCAGATGCCGTGAATCAAGGTGGTACCGCGGATAAGTATATTCGTCCTTGACAGACTAATATGGTCTGTCAGGGACTTTTTTGTTGCCCTGCAGACCGACGGAGGTGCTTTTTTATGAATTTTATGCCCGATCTTGAAACAGTCGGCAAGCTGGCTGAGAGCGGAAAATACGACATTGTCCCCGTAAGCTGTGAGATACTGTCGGATATCTGCACTCCAATCGAAGCAATCATGAAGCTGAAGAATGTCTCCCACCACTGCTACATGCTTGAATCTGTAGCAGATAAGGAGAAGTGGGGAAGATATACATTCCTCGGCTATGACCCCAAAATGCAGATAACAGCTGTGGGAAGCGAGCTCACTATCGGCGATGTGAAGATCACTACCGATGATCCCTCTGTACAGATACGCGAGATACTCTCCAAGTACAGAAGCCCAAGGTTCGATTATCTCCCCACATTCACAGGCGGTCTCGCAGGATATTTCTCCTACGACTTCCTCGCCTATACCGAAAAGACCCTGCGTATCGGAGTAAACGACACCGAGAGCTTCAAGGATGTTGACCTGATGCTCTTCGATAAGGTCATTGCCTTTGACAACTTCCGCCAGAAGCTCATACTCATTGCAAATATGAGACTTGAAGAGGGCGAGGCAGGCTACAACAAGGCTAAAATGGAGCTCATGCACATGGCTGATCTCCTGAGAAACGGAGATATGGTCAGGGAGCAGGCAGGCAGACTCACTACCGATGTTACGGCTCTTTTCAGCAAGGAAGAGTACTGCAATATGGTTGAGAAAGCAAAGACGCATATCCACGAGGGCGATATCTTCCAGATAGTTCTTTCAAACCGCCTCAGCGCAGGCTTTGAGGGCAGTCTCCTCAATACCTACAGAGTCCTCAGAACTATCAATCCGTCCCCTTATATGTTCTACTTCTCGGGCACCGATGTTGAGATAGCAGGCGCTTCTCCCGAGACACTGGTAAAGCTTGAGGACGGCGTTCTCCACACCTTCCCCCTTGCAGGCACACGCCCAAGAGGAAAGACAGAGAAGGAGGACAAGGAGCTTGAAGAGGGACTTCTCAAGGACGAAAAGGAGCTTGCAGAGCATAATATGCTGGTAGACCTTGGCAGAAACGATCTCGGAAAGATAAGCAAGTTCGGTTCTGTTCAGGTGGAAAAGCTCCACAGCATCGAGCGCTACTCACATGTTATGCATATCGGCTCAACTGTCCGCGGCGAGATACGTCAGGAGTTTGACGGGCTTGACGCTGTGAGCGCTGTGCTTCCTGCGGGTACTCTTTCGGGAGCTCCAAAGATAAGAGCCTGCCAGCTCATAGCAGAGCTTGAAAACAACAAGCGCGGCATCTACGGCGGCGCTATCGGCTACATCGACTTCACAGGCAACCTTGATACCTGTATCGCTATACGTATCGCCTACAAGAAGAACGGCAAGGTATTCGTAAGAAGCGGCGCAGGGATCGTTGCAGACTCGGTTCCCGAAAAGGAATATCAGGAGTGCATAAACAAGGCGGCTGCTGTAGTCAACGCCCTTAAACTTGCAGGGGAGGAAGAATTATGATACTTCTCATTGATAATTACGACAGCTTTTCATATAACCTGTATCAGCTTATCGGAGAGCTTTGCCCCGATATCAAGGTGATACGAAACGACGAGATGACAGTTTCCGAGATAGAGAAGCTCGCTCCCGACAGGATAATCCTTTCACCCGGTCCCGGACGTCCCGAGGACGCAGGCATAATCATAGAAGCTGCAAAGACAGTGTGTCAGAAGATACCTACACTGGGCGTTTGTCTCGGCCATCAGGCGATATGCGCAGCCTACGGTGCTACTGTCACCTACGCAAAGGAGCTCATGCACGGCAAGCAGTCCGTTATAAGCTTCGTGAAGGACAGTCCGCTTTTCAAGGGTATAGACGAGAATTCACCCGTTGCAAGATATCATTCTCTTGCAGCTGACGCAAATACCCTTCCCGATTGCCTCGAAGTCACAGCCTTAGCCGACGACGGCGAGGTAATGGCAGTTCAGCACAAGGAGTACCCCATATACGGCGTTCAGTTCCACCCAGAGTCAATTATGACTCCCGACGGAAGGATAATGCTGAAGAACTTCATAGAGCTTTGAACTTAGAACTAAGAACTAAGAGCTAAGAACTTTATATGGACGGCGTTTCACCGCCCGAAAAGTGGAGGTGAGAGCCATGAGTTACCTTGAAGATTTTTACAATGCCTACGACGAGGACGGGCGGCTGCTTTCGCGGTGCGGTCAGGTGGAGTACCTCACCACTATGAAGTATATCCGCCAATGTCTCAGCGAACATCAGCAGGCGAGAATACTTGAAGTCGGAGCAGGCACAGGACGCTACAGCGTGGCTCTTGCGAAAGAGGGCTATGACGTCACGGCTGTGGAGCTGGTCAAGCATAATCTTGAAAAGCTGAGAGCAAAGCTTGACGGCACTGAGAAAATAACGGCAATGCAGGGCAATGCTCTTGACTTGTCAGCCCTTGACGATAACAGCTTCGATATCACGCTTGTTCTCGGTCCAATGTATCATCTGTATACCCGAGAGGATATGCTGAGGGCGCTGTCCGAAGCGGTGAGAGTTACGAAAAAGGGCGGTCACATACTGGTCGCCTACTGCATGAACGAAGCCGCTGTTATCCAGCACGCTTTTCTTCACGGCAATCTTAAAAAGGTACTGGATAACGATATGCTCACTCCCGAATGGCACTGCAAAAGTGAGCCCAAGGAGCTCTTTGAGCTGGTGCGGACGGAGGATATAAACTCACTCAACTCGGAGCTTCCTGTTGAAAGGATAAAGCTCATAGCTGCCGACGGAGCGGTGAACTACATCAGCGAATGTATCGACGCTATGGACGGCTTCACATTTGAAAAATTCATGGAGTACCATTTAGCCACCTGTGAGCGGCAGGACTTGATCGGTGCTTCAAACCATACGCTGGATATTCTGCGTAAACTATAAATATAATTTGAAAGGAAAGATACCATGTCACAGTCAAAAGGAAGATTTGGCGTTCACGGCGGTCAGTATATCCCCGAAACGCTTATGAATGCGGTCATAGAGCTTGAACAGGCTTACGACCACTATAAGAACGATCCCGAGTTCAACCGCGAACTCACAGAGCTCCTCAACAACTACGCAGGCAGACCCTCGCTGCTCTACCGCGCAGATAAGCTCACAAGAGAGCTTGGAGGCGCTAAGATATACTTAAAGCGCGAGGATCTCAACCACACAGGCTCACACAAGATAAACAATGTTCTCGGTCAGGCTCTCCTTGCAAAGAAAATGGGCAAGACCAGACTTATCGCAGAGACAGGTGCAGGTCAGCACGGTGTTGCTACTGCAACTGCTGCGGCTCTCCTTGATATGGAGTGCGTAGTGTTCATGGGCGAGGAGGACACAAAGAGACAGGCTCTCAACGTTTACCGCATGAAGCTCCTCGGTTCTGAGGTTATCCCCGTAAAGAGCGGTACAGCTACTCTTAAAGACGCTGTTTCCGAGGCTATGCGTGAGTGGACTTCACGTATTTCCGATACTCATTACTGTCTCGGTTCTGTTATGGGCCCCCACCCGTTCCCGACTATAGTTCGTGATTTTCAGGCTGTTATCTCCCGTGAGGCAAGAGCTCAGATACTTGAAGCTGAGGGCAGACTTCCCGACGCTGTTATTGCCTGCGTAGGCGGCGGTTCAAACGCTATCGGAAGCTTCTACCACTTCATTCCCGACGAGGGCGTTCGCCTTATCGGCTGTGAGGCAGCAGGCAGAGGTATCGACACATTCGAGACAGCTGCTACAGTAAACACAGGAAGGATCGGTATCTTCCACGGTATGAAGTCCTACTTCTGTCAGGACGAGTACGGTCAGATAGCTCCTGTTTATTCTATCTCCGCAGGTCTTGACTACCCCGGCGTGGGTCCCGAGCATGCAAATCTCCACGATATGGGCAGAGCTGAGTACGTTCCTATAACAGACGACGAAGCAGTTAACGCTTTCGAGTACCTTTCACGCACAGAGGGCATAATCCCTGCTATCGAGTCTGCTCACGCAGTTGCTTACGCTATGAAGCTTGCTCCTACAATGGACAAGGACAAGATAATAATAGTTACAGTTTCGGGACGCGGCGATAAGGACTGCGCTGCTATAGCTCGTTACAGAGGGGAGAATATCTATGAGTAATATTAAAGCTGCATTTGCCAACGGCAAGGCATTCATACCATTTATAACCTGCGGTGATCCCGACCTTGAAACTACTGCAAAGGTAGTTCGCGCTGCTGCCGAGAACGGCGCAGACCTCATCGAGCTGGGCATACCTTTCTCAGACCCTACTGCTGAGGGACCTGTTATACAGGGCGCTAATATCCGCGCTCTTGCAGGGGGCGTTACCACAGACAAGGTTTTCGAGCTTGTTAAGGAGCTCCGCAAGGACGTAAAGGTACCCTTCGTATTTATGACATACGCAAACGTTGTATTCTCATATGACGCTGAGAGATTCATGGCTCGCTGCTGTGAGACAGGTGTTGATGGTATCATTCTTCCCGATCTTCCCTTTGAGGAAAAGGAGGAGTTCTCCGCAGTTGCAAAGCAGTACGGAGTTGACCTTATCTCCCTTATCGCTCCCACATCCGAGAACCGTATCGCTATGATAGCAAAGGAAGCAGAGGGCTTCATCTACATAGTATCAAGTCTTGGAGTTACAGGCGTTAGAAGTGAGATAAATACCAATATCGGTGATATAGTAAAGGTTATCCGTGAGAATACCAATGTGCCATGCGCAGTAGGCTTCGGTATCTCAAAGCCCGAGCAGGCACAGGCTATGGCAGCAGTATCCGACGGAGCTATCGTTGGTTCGGCTATCATACGCATACTTGAAAAGTACGGCAAGGACGCAGCGCCTTATGTCGGCGAATACGTCAAGGAAATGAAAGAAGCAGTAGCTAAAGCATAATTCAGCTTTGCTGAATTATGCTTTGAGTAAGTGGTGAGTAGATAGTAGAGAGTAGAAGCAGCTTCGCTGCATAATACTACTTACTACTCACTACTCTCTACTCACTCAAATGAAAAAACAGGAGGTTTTTATTATGATCAAAGAAGCAATCGCTAAGGTCGTTGACAAGCAGGATCTTACTTATGATGAGGCATACAAGGTAATCGCAGAAATTATGGCAGGAGAGACCACTCCTACTCAGAATGCGGCTTTCCTCTCCGCTCTTTCCACTAAGAGCACAAAGGCTGAAACTATCGACGAGATAACAGGCTGCGCAGCTGCTATGCGTGACGCTGCTACCAAGTTCGAGCACAACATGGATCTTCTGGAGATCGTTGGTACAGGCGGTGACAACGCTCACAGCTTCAATATCTCCACAACTTCCGCTTTCGTTATCGCAGCTTCGGGTATAAAGGTATCCAAGCACGGCAACCGTGCAGCTTCCTCACTTTCTGGTACTGCTGATTGTCTTGAAGCTCTCGGCGCTAACATCGACCTTGACCCCGAGAAGTGCAGAAAGCTTCTTGACAGTGTTGGTTTCTGCTTCTTCTTCGCTCAGAAGTACCACACTTCCATGAAGTACGTTGGTCCTATCCGTAAGGAGCTGGGTTTCCGTACAGTATTCAATATCCTCGGACCTCTCACCAACCCTGCATGCCCTAACCACCACCTCCTCGGAGTATACGACAGCGTTCTTCTCGAGCCTGTTGCAGAAGTCCTCATGAAGCTGGGCTCAAAGAACGGTATGGTAGTATTCGGCGAGGATAAGCTTGACGAGATCTCACTCAGCGCTCCTACAGCTGTTTGCGAGTACAGAGACGGCTGGATGAAGAATTATGAGATCACTCCCGAGGACTTCGGCTTCGAGCGCTGCACTAAGGACGACCTCAAGGGTGGTACTCCCGAGGAGAACGCTGCTATCACAAGAGGTATTCTCGACGGCAGCATAAAGGGTCACAAGCGCAATGCTGTTCTGCTCAATGCAGGTGCTGCTATATATATCGGCGGCAAGGCTGAGTCCATGGCTGAGGGCGTAAAGAAGGCTGCCGAGCTTATCGACAGCGGCGCTGCTCTGGCAACTATGGATAAGTTCATTGCAGAGTCCAAGAACTGAGGTGCAGTATGACTATTCTCGATCAGCTTGCAGACTACGCCCGTGAGCGTGTAGCTGCGGCTAAGAAAAAGCTTCCCCTTGAAGAGGTGAAGCGCCGTGCACTGGAGCTTCCCAAGGGTAACTTTGAGTTTGAAAAGGCGCTGAAAAAGGACGACATCGCTTTTATCTGCGAGTGCAAAAAGGCTTCGCCCTCAAAGGGCGTTATCGCTGAGGAGTTCCCCTATCTTCAGATAGCAAAGGACTACGAGGCAGCAGGTGCGGACTGCATTTCCGTTCTCACAGAGCCCAAGTGGTTCCTCGGCAGCGACGAATATCTCCGCGAGATTGCTTCAAATGTGAGTATCCCATGCATACGCAAGGACTTCACTGTTGACGAATACATGATATATGAAGCAAAGCTTCTGGGCGCAAAGGCTGTTCTGCTCATATGCTCCATTCTCTCTCAGGAGAAGATAAAGGAGTACATCGGTATCTGCGACGAGCTGGGACTTTCTGCTCTGGTAGAAGCTCACGACGAAGCGGAGCTTCGGGCGGCTGTTGCCGCAGGAGCACGCATTATCGGCGTGAACAACCGCAATCTGAAAGACTTCTCCGTAGACACAGGCAACAGCCGCCGTCTGCGTGAGCTCGCTCCCGCAGACGTGAGCTTCGTATCCGAAAGCGGCGTTCAGTCCGCAGAGGATATAAGGCTTCTCCGTGAAGCAGGAGTGAACGCAGTGCTCATCGGTGAGACACTGATGCGTGCCGCTGACAAAAAGGCAAAGCTTGCGGAGCTGAAAGGATAATATGACTAAGATAAAAATGTGCGGACTTCGCCGCGCTGAGGATATTGAGTATGCAAACATACTCAGACCCGATTATATCGGCTATGTTTTTGCAAAAAAAAGCAGGCGTTATGTGACGCCCGAGAAAGCACAGGAGCTTACAAAGCTTCTGCGTGAAGATATTACTCCCGTAGGAGTTTTTGTTGACGAACCTATTGAAAATGTTATCGCTCTCGTTGAGAGCGGTGCAATAAGAATGGTGCAGCTCCACGGCAGTGAGTCCGAGGACTACGCCGCAGAGCTTAAAGAGCGCGGCATACCTGTGATACGCGCTTTCAAGGTCAGCTCCGAAGCTGATATAGCCGCCGCAAGAAGTACCTGTGCGGACTATGTGCTTCTCGATTCGGGAAGCGGCTCAGGTGAGACCTTTGACTGGTCCCTTATCAAAAATGTGGGCAGAGACTTCTTCCTTGCAGGCGGTCTTACCGCAGACAATGCGGCAGAAGCAGTTGAAAAGCTCCGCCCCTACGGTGTGGACGCAAGCTCCTGCCTTGAGACCGACGACTTCAAGGACTTTGAGAAAATGAAAGCCTTTGCGGAGGCTGTCCGCTGACTTATGATACGCTCTCTATTTTGATACGGAGCTTCTTAATAATTTTCTTTTCAAGACGCGAAATGTAGGACTGCGAAATTCCGATGCAGTCGGCTACCTCTTTCTGCGTCTTTTCTTTTCCGTCGATAAGCCCGAATCGCATCTCCATTATCTCGCGCTCGCGGTCGCAGAGCTCCGATACTGCGCTTCGGAGTATCTCACGCTCTGCTTCGGTCTCAATGCCCTTGTTTACTATGTCGTCATCGGTGCCCAGTATGTCCGACAGGAGCAGCTCGTTGCCGTCGTAGTCGATGTTCAGCGGCTCGTCTATGGACAGGTCGTTGCGGTACTGTGAGGACTTGCGCAGAAACATGAGTATCTCGTTCTCGATACAGCGTGAAGCATAGGTGGCGAGCTTGATATTTTTCGTGGGACAGAATGTGTTCACTGCCTTGATAAGTCCGATAGTGCCAATGGACACAAGGTCCTCTATGCCAATGCCCGTGGACTCGAACTTCTTGGCTATGTATACCACAAGGCGGAGATTATGCTCGATGAGGATATTTCGCGCCTCGGGGTCATGCTCGGTGAGCCGCGCAAAGACCTCCGCTTCCTCTGTTCGTGTCAGGGGCGGCGGCAGAGTGTCCGAGCCGTTGACGTAGAATACCTCTCCTGTGAAATGCTTTTTAAGCAACGCTTTTACTTTTTCGATGATGTTCATTGTCCTTCTCCTTTATCTATATTTTCAGCAGCTTCGGGTTGAATACAGCCTTGCCGCCGCATTCTCCGAAGCCTATCATGGCATCTACTGCCTTGCGCTCACCGTTTTCGTCACTGCATATCAGTACCTCGTCGGGACGGAATACGGGTATGAGTCCGCTGCCCGAAACAGCCCTGCATGGCAGCAGCCGAAAGCCCTTGGGCAGCAGGGAAATGTCAAGCTTTTTCCCCGTAAGCTCACAGAAGCTCTCCTCGGAGCAGATTATGACAGGAGCGCCCGTGAAATAGTCCACCAGTATGTTGCCTGTGTCGGCAAGTCCGTTTATATTGATTACCCTTTTCCCTGCGCGTATATATACACGGTAGCTGCCCGTGGGAGCTTTGTCCGTAATTATCCTTATGAGCCGCAGTGCGAAGTAAAGCACTGCCGTAGTGACTACAAGCACCAGCAGTGAAAAATCTATGTAGAAGCTTGCGTTGCGGAAGTGCATGGAGCTTGGCTTCAGCAGGGAATATACTCCGTAGACCGCTCCTGCAAGGACGAAATTTGCGGCGAAAAAGGCTGCGGTGTTTATGAAAAGCCGTTTTCGGCTCTTTATGCCGAATGAAATGGCGACTATGCCAACTGCCGCCCCAAGCTTTATCAGCAGGGGTATCACCGTTCCCAGCTCGGGAAGGAGTATGGTCAGAGAAAAAAGACTGCCAAAGACTGCTCCCCATATGCAGCGCCCCGTTCTCAGGGGAGAGTGGGTGAGCCCTGCCGTTATCCGCAGCAGGAAGTAGTTCACATAGATGTTCAGCACTATAAGCACGTCGATATATATGGTCTCCACGGAACACCCCCTTTACACTAATATTATAATGCAGACAGGCTGCGAAATATGTCATTTTGTGTCATGGGCGGAAAACAAAAAAGCTGAGACTTCAATGGAAGTCTCAGCCATGTTGATCAGAATTTTGGAAGGTATATCACTATGGCACCAACTATCATTATCAGTGCCAGTATGAACATGATAACTCTCATTGCTGTTTTTTTCTGTTTCATTCATATCACCTCTCAGTGTCTTTTCTTCATGCGCTTTTTGCGGTTTGGTATGTAGTCGGAGTATATCTCCGATTTTTTCTTGTTTCCGTATGCGGACTTTTTGCGGTCGAAACGGGGCTTGTCGTCGGGACGGCGGTTTCTGCGGACACCTAAGTCTCCGCCCTTGTAGAGCTTAACTTCAACCTTATTGCCGTTTATCTTTATGGAGTCCGTGCTGTCGATTATATATTCTGACTCGGCTTCGGGAACCTCCACGGTGGTGTGCTCGTCGAATATGTCTATCTTGCCGAAGTCCTTGCCCGTCATGCCTGTTGCGTCAACAAGTGCGCCCAGTATGAAGTTTGGAGCGATACGGCGGTTCCTGCCGATGTTAATTACTATCTTGACTGTCTTTGCGCCGCTGTTCCTGCCCTTTTTGAGTGGTCTTGCACTTTCAAAGTCGGGGAGCGCTTCAGTCTCGGCACGGAGCTGCTTCTCCAGCACTCTTGCGGCAGCCTCGCGGTAGTCTATGCCCTGTGAAGCAAGTCTGTCAAGTATATCGTATGCGTTATGACCTGCCTGCGCTTCGGATATCTCCTTGACGAGGGACTCCTTTTTCATGGCGATGATGTCTGACTTTTCGGGCAGGGGCATTTCCCGTATCTCAGCGTGGGTGTACTTCTCGATAGCGCGGAGGTCGAAAAGCTGACGTCTGCCGCTTATGAGTGTGTAGGCTGTACCTGTTCTGCCTGCGCGGCCTGTTCTGCCGATACGGTGAATGTAGTACTCGTTGTCCTGTGGAAGGTCGTAGTTGAACACCGCGTCAACGCCGCTGACGTCGATACCTCTTGCGGCTACATCTGTGGCTACAAGTATTTCCGCAGCCTTGTTCTTGAAGCTGTTCATCACCTGCGTGCGCTGTATCTGCTTCATGTCGCCGTGAAGCCCTGCTGCGCGGAAGCCGCTCTTTACAAGCTCCTCGGTGAGCTGGTCAACCATGACCTTGGTATTGCAGAATACCATTGCGGAGGACGGCTTGTATGCCGCAAGAAGAAGCTTCAATGCGTCGGTCTTGCGTCCCATAGCAACCTCAAAGTAGAACTGCTCGATGAGCTCCACGGTCTTCTGTGCGGACTTTATTTTGATATGCACGGGATCATGCTGATACTTCTCGGTAAGAGCCATTATCTCCTTTGGCATGGTGGCGGAGAAGAGCACGGTCTGTCTGTCCTCGGGTACATCTGCCAGTATGGACTCTATGTCCTCGCGGAATCCCATGTTCAGCATTTCGTCAGCCTCGTCCAGTATGACTGTGCGGATACTGTCAAGCTTCAGTGTTCTCCTGCGGATATGATCCATGACACGTCCGGGAGTTCCTATTATAATATTTGCGCCGCGTTTCAGCTCGTGTATCTGCTTTTCCATGCTTGCGCCGCCGTATACTGCGGAGGTCTTAACGCCCTCCTTGAACTTGGCGAACTTGCGAAGCTCCTCGGCTGCCTGCATGGCAAGCTCACGGGTGGGGCAGAGTATAAGTACAACTGCGGACCTGCGGTCAGCTTCGGTGATGCTCTCAACGGCAGGTATGCCGAATGCGGCGGTCTTTCCCGTACCTGTGTTGGAGCGTCCCACAACGTCTCTGCCTTCAAGGAGCAGGGGGATACTCTGCTGCTGTATCTCCGTCATCTCCGTATATCCCAGCTCGTCAACGGCACGGAGAAGCTCCTGCGATAAATTCAGTTCATTAAAATGCATTTCGTTACCTTTCTTTCTTCCTCATAATTCCAATACACATTATAATAGCACAAAAACGCGAAAAGGTCAAGTAAAAAATGACGACCCTTGGTCGTCATTTTTGATCTGTTAGCATTGTAAATGCAGGGACGCCCTCACTTGCAGGGCGTCCCTCTTTCAAAAACAGTCCACTGGACTGTTTTTGAAATTCACCCTTGCGGTGACTCCCTGTAGTACAGGGAGATGTCAGCTGAGCTGACAGAGGGTACTCGCTCCTGTTAGGAGCGCCTACCGTTTTCGGGGCGCTGCCCCGAACCCTGCCAAAGGGTTGTGACCCCTTTGGAATCCCTTTCATATGCCCTTTGATATACTATTCCGCCATTGGCGGGCTTTTGCCAGTATATCGCTGATAAAAGCGCTTTTCATTTCGGTATATTTATTCCTGTCGTCGGGATACTGCTCTGCGAGCTTTTCCTTTAGCTGTGAGTAAGCCTGTGCATCGTCCCTGTGGCAGTTCAGATAATCACGCATATTTATGTAGTTGTTCCACACTTCCGAGCCATAGATGACCGCGTGGATATGGTGAGTTCTTGTGTCAGCATCTCCGCATACATAAAGGTACTGTTCGGGAACGTCCTGACCGCGGAAGATAAAGCCGTTCTTTTCAAGGACGTCGTTCATGCCGAGAATGTCATTAAAGTCGGCAGCTCCCACAACGATGTCGATTATGGGCTTTGCGCAGATACCCTTAATGGAAGTGCTGCCGATATGCTGAGCGTCCATAACTATGCTTCCGAGTATGCTGCGAAGCTGTGCAATGGTCTGCTGTGCGGCTGTCTCCCACTCTGCATTATGGGGCTCAACAGCTACTGTGCCGCGGCGGAGTCCAAGTTCCATACGGGACTTATTCCGCGTCAGCCAGCCAGTCAGTGCCGAAGCGCTGTGAGAGCTGGTCGCAGAGCACAAGTGCGGTTATGCTGTCCGCAACTACTCTTGCACGGTGTACGATAGCAGGGTCGTGACGGCCCTTTATCTGCAATGTGGTGTTGTCCATGGTGCGCATGTCTATGGTCTGCTGCTCCTTGTATATGGAGGGAGTAGGCTTTATGGCAGTCCTGAACAGTATTGGCATACCTGTGGTTATTCCGCCGATTATGCCGCCATTGTTGTTGGTGGGAGCAGTAACAGCTCCGTTATCTGCGGAGAAGTTGTCGTTGCACTCACTTCCGCGCATATCAGCAACAGCAAAGCCTGCGCCGAACTCCACACCCTTGACTGCGGGGATACCAAACAGTGCGTGGGAGAGTACGCTCTCAATGGTGTCGAACCATGGCTCGCCGACCCCTGCGGGAACTCCTGTGACAACAGTTTCAAGGCGTCCGCCGACGCTGTCGCCCTCTTCCTTTGCAGCTGTAATAGCAGCCTGCATAGCCTGTGCCTTTTCGTCGTCAAGGACGGCGAACTCCATAGTATTGAGCCTGTCGATGTCTGCGTTTATATCATCGAATGTGCGGTCGTAAATTCCGCCGCATGACAGTATATGAGTCGCTATCTTTATGCCCTTTTTGCGGAGAGCGCTGATAGCTACCGCACCTGCCGCAACAACGCCTGCGGTTATTCTGCCTGAGAAGTGTCCGCCGCCGCGGAAGTCCTGAAAGCCGTGGTACTTCATCTGTGCGGAGTAATCAGCGTGTCCAGGACGAGCCTTGTATGCAAGCTCGCCGTAGTCCTTGCTGCGTGTATCCTCATTTTCTATGATAAAGGTTATGGGCGTACCTGTGGTTTTTCCGTTGAAAACGCCGCTGACTATCCTTACCTTGTCGCCCTCGCGGCGAGGTGTGGAAAGAGCTCCAACGGACTGGCGAAGCTTCATCTGAGCCGCGATGAACTCCTCATCTACCTCAATTCCCGAAGCCAAGCCGTCCAGTACAGCTCCGATAGCTGTGCCGTGGCTCTCGCCGAATAATGTTATGGAAACGCTTGAACCAAATGTATTTTTCATGCTTTTCATCTCCCTGAAACGTGTAAAATGCCTGATATTTATACAATAAAATTATACCACTTCGCAGAGAATGTGTCAACACGGCGTTTTAACGATTTGCAGACGCAAAGTGCTAAAGTAAATAGTCATTTTGTATAGCGCGCATTGTCCTATTTTGCTGAAATAGTGTGGGAATAATTAATTGAGAATTGAGAATTCAGAATTGAGAATGAATGTGTCCGCTTGCGCGGACAGATTAAAAAAATACTGTATCAGCGATATCGTGACTTTCATTCTGCATTCTTCATTTTCAATTATCAATTCTGATTGACTTTGCCTGTATATCGTGATATAATCAACAAAAGAAGTTTTGGACTTTCGGAGTTGATGTTATGGACATTAGGAAATTTTATGATGGCAATGAGTTTGAGGCGTATGAATACCTCGGCGCACATATGAGGGAAAACGGTACGGTGTTCCGCACCTATGCGCCCAATGCTTCAAAGGTGTCGGTCATAGGCGATTTCAGCCATTGGGAGGATATGCCCATGAAGCCTGTGGAGGACGGCAGGTTCTTTGAGCTTTTGGTCTCGGAAGCTGAGGAGGGCATGCGGTACAAATACCGTATCTACGACAAAAAAGGCAATTTCATCGACCACTGCGACCCATACGGCTTCGGCATGGAGCTTCGCCCCGGGACCTGCTCTGTCATACGTGATATTTCGGACTATGAGTTCAGCGATGGAGACTGGCTGGAGAAGCGCTCGGTCTGCTTTGACAGGGCTCTGAATATATACGAGGTTCATCTCGGTTCGTGGAAAAGGCGCTCCGATGAGGACGAGGAGGGCTGGTACAGCTACAGCGAGATAGCTGACGAGTTGGTGGACTACGTCTGCGAAATGGGCTACAATTATATCGAGCTCATGCCACTCAGCGAGCACCCCTGCGACGAGTCATGGGGCTATCAGAGCACGGGATTTTTTGCTCCTACCTCACGTTATGGAACTCCCAAGGAGCTTATGGAGCTTGTTGACAAGTGCCATAAGAAAGGTATCGGTGTTATCGTGGATTTCGTGCCTGTTCACTTTGCAGTTGACCACTACGGACTCACGGAATATGACGGTACTAAGCTCTATGAGTACCCCAGCGATGATATCGGCTATAACGAGTGGGGAAGCAGAAACTTCAATCACTCCAAGGGCGAGGTGCGGTCCTTTATACAATCTGCCGCAAATTACTGGCTCAGCATTTATCACTTCGACGGCCTGCGCATGGACGCGGTCCGCAATATGATATACTGGAACGGCGATGAGCGCCGCGGCGAAAACAAGAACGCTATAGAGTTCCTGAAATCAATGAACAGAGGTCTTAAAGCAAGACATTCTACGGCTATCATTGCTGCCGAGGATTCGTCGTCCTATCCAAAGGTAACTGCTCCCGTTTTTGCAGGCGGTCTGGGCTTCGATTATAAGTGGGACTTGGGCTGGATGCATGATACGCTGGAGTACTTTCAGAGCGCTCCCATGTACCGTTCAAGAGACTACCACAAGCTGACTTTTTCTATGCTGTATTTCTATAATGAGAGGTTCATTATGCCGCTGTCCCACGACGAGGTTGTCCACGGCAAGGCTACGGTGGCTCAGAAAATGAACGGTCAGTACGTGGAGAAGTTCCCGCAGGCGAGAGCGCTGTATATGTACATGATAGCTCACCCGGGAAAGAAGCTGAACTTCATGGGAAGCGAGTTCGCGCAGCTCCGCGAGTGGGACGAAAAGCGGCAGCAGGACTGGGATATGCTGAAATACCCGCTGCACGATTCGTTCAGAGAGTACATAAAGAAGCTTAATGAGATATACTTGATGCATAGTGCGCTTCATTACGATCATGACTCCACAAATTTTGAGTGGGTTGACTGCAATGCCGTTGAAAGTTGCGTTTACGCTATCCGCAGGAAGTCCGCAGATGGTGATATACTGGCAGTGTTCAACTTTTCTGACTGGTTCCAGTTCGGCTATTCTGTCCATGTGGGTGAGTACAAGGCGGAGCTCCTTATTGACTCCGATGACCAGCTCTACAGCGGCACTACGCCTCACGGCATGACTAAATTTTCGTGTGATAAAGGCAGGCTTGATATGGATATCCCGCCGTTCAGCGGCAGAATGTTTCTGTTGACAAAATAGTATACGGAGCAGGGGGGCGTTCGGTTCCTCTGCTTTTGTTATAATATTAATTTTTTACAATTCTCTTGATTTCGCTTAAACAGTGTGATATAATATTATAGTGATTTTATGCAGTGGTATCGAAGTGGTCATAACGGACATGACTCGAAACATAGTCGGTTTTGAGCTTGCCGCACTTTGATTTATCCCTGTTCTGCGTGGTTTCGGCGGTGTCTGTGATTGCGTTTGCAATTGGCTTTCTCGCAGTTTTCTCGCAGTTTTATAGTTAAATTAATATGCAGTGGTATCGAAGTGGTCATAACGGACATGACTCGAAATCATGATGCCCCTTGAGGGACGTGGGTTCGAATCCCACCCACTGCGCCAAAATGGTGAATCAATTTAGATTCCAAGCAAAAAACTCCCGATTTTTCGGGGGTTTTTTTGTTCCGATAGAGAAAATTTTTCAAGGTGAAGCAGTAGATCCCAAACCATAAATTTTGGATTCGAACCCTTCCAAAGAGTCTTTTCAGAGTTGCTTTGGAGGTCATCAGGAGCAAAAAACGGATAATTCACCCCAAAAAGAGAATAATTGAATAGAGAATTTTCAAGCGGTTTTAAAGCCGATTTTGTTTGTTTCTTACAGAAACCATACAAAGTTGGCTTTATTATAGAACGACGTAATTCGAATATTTAATTAATTAATTATAGAATACTGTCAAAGTAAATGCAGTAATATAATCCTTAGTAAAGACGAATGTCTGTAACGTTTAAGCCAGGGAGAATGTAAGAAAAAAATTAGATTATATGTAAAAATAATATGTTTATTCAATGTTTGCTTATTCAGGCATCTTTTAATTCTTAATACAATTAAATTTGATATGAATATTTAAAAAATTAAATACTAATTTAATACATTTGAAATAATTATGTGCGAGTTAGGAAAATAAAGTGCAAGATAGGAAATATTATTGAAAAGCATAATATAGGATGATATAATTAATATGACAAATTATAAATTTCTGTATTCAAAAAGGAGGTCATATTATGAAAAAAATAATAATAATTATGTTGATATCTACAATGTTGTTAAGTGGTGTGATTGTACCGATAACTGCTAATGCAGGTATCATAGAAGAGTCAAAATCACAGGAAATGACAACGAATTTAGACGAAGAAGAGCTTATCCCGTATATACATGATGATACCCAGAATTTTACTTATGATTGTGTATTAGTATGCCTAAAGAGAACGTTTGGTAGTCTTAATAAAGAATGGAAAATAAGTGATTTCACTGTAAGCAATCTTACAAATGTTGAAGATCTTACTCATATGGAAATGACTCCAGAAAGGCAGGCTAAATATCTTGAAGAGGTGGATTTTCATCAGATATTAAAATTTACATTAAAAGAACAGTCATATGATGCGGTTATGAAGGCGATTGAAGAATTTGAAAAGTGTGAAGGAATACTATCTGTTGGACCAAATTATATCCCTAATAGAAACGGTATACTTCAAGGCGATACAAACTGCGACGGTATAGTTGATATGGCAGATGTTGTTCTAATTATGCAGGCACTTGCAAATCCAAATAAATACGGTGAAAATGGTACGGCAGAAGTTCATCTTACAGCTCAGGGCAAAACTAACGCAGACATGGACTGCAACGGTCTTACAGTCGGCGATGCCCAGACGATACAGAATAAGCTGCTTGGTTTGTATGATACTGCTGATGTACAGATTGAAAAAACTATAGATTGGTATCATGGAAATCTTCCGTCAGGTGTATTTGAAAAATGCAGAGGAATTGGTAAAAACGCTGTTATTACAAATAAAGATGAATTGAAAGTATATATTGAACAGGTTGTTCCTGAAGAAGCGATTATAACTTATCTTGAAAAATATAATGATATTTTTTTCAAAGATAATGTCCTGCTTATTGATTCTGTAAACCAAACTCGAGGTGCAGTTATCGGTTACGCGTTTGATAGTGTTGAGATATCAGATGATGAAATAAATATCACAATAAAAAATATGTTAAGTTATGAAAAACCAGCAGCTGATTTGATGTCATTATGTATAGTTCAGGTGAATGTTCCAAAAACAACATATAATAATCAAACCGTCAACTGGAAAGTTTCAACGTAAAAGAGAGGACCTTTAGTGTATAACTCAAAAAACGTTAAGATTAGGTATAAAATAGTACAGTAGAAGATTATTTTACAGTACAGGGCAAAACTAACGCAAACATGGACGGCAATGGTCTTACAGTCGACGATGCTCAGGCAATACAGAAAATGCTCCTTGAACTTAATGAGTATAGGCATAGTTTAGCAGAAAAGCTCCGCAATTGCGGAGCTTTTCTGTTTTGACAAAAAACTAATTAGGAAAATTAGTTGCAAGTTAGGAAAATCTATTGATTTTAAACTTGAAAAATGCTACTATTACTTATAGAAAGTCATATAAGATTGGTTATGAGTAATTTCTATGATTGTAAAAAATAGAGTATTATTTAAATGAAAAATTGTTCGTGATAATATTTACGAAACAGGTGATATGCAGCAGTATATTAACACATCTAATTAGCTAAGAGAACAACAACGCCATTTCTTCAAGAGAAAAAAAGGAGTTGATTCTATGAAAAAAACAAAAATAATCGCAAATGTTCTTTCTTTTGTATTAGGTGTAACTTCATTGACAGGCATAAATATGACAGCATTCTCAGCTAATGATATAAATGAAATAATTTATTCAGGCGGAAATTGTGAAGACGGAGAAATGATAGTACCTGAAACTGAAGATGGTAAAACTGTCACGGAAGTATTTATTCAGTTCAATGATAATGTAAAGACATTAAAGATTCCTGCAACTGTAAATAAGGTGGACATCATCAAATGCCTGAATCTTGTAAAAATTGAGGTTTCCGAAGATAATCCGTATTTATGTACTGTAGACGGAGTTATATATAGCAAAGATATGAAAAAACTTGTATTTTATCCGTCATCAAAATCAGGAACAGAGTTTATCGTTCCTGATACAGTAGAAGTTATAGGTGAAGGCGCTTTCAACTATGCACAAAACCTTAAAACTGTAAAACTTCCTGATGGAGTGAAAATAATCAAAGATTCAGCATTCTTTGGTACTAAAATCACAGATTTTGAACTTCCTGAAACATTAACAGATATAGAACAATATGCTTTTTCAGAGAATAATTCTCTTACAAGCATTACTCTTCCTGCAAGTCTGAAACACGCTGAGTCACCATTTTTAGAGTGTGAAGCTTTGACTGAGATAGTAATACTTCATGAAATGCGTGATGAACATTTTGAATCATCAGGACCTCGTAACCCTGACGATGATTATTATATATGGCGGTCAGCGCACATCTTGCAGGTGTCAGCGTCTTCAAGAACCTGTTCTGGACAGGATATATAGAAATGATGTTTGTGAATGCAGGAGATTTCTTTTTTCTGGATGTTCTTGCGAGAATATATGTCATGGATAAAGGATTTATAAAAGGAGCAGAGGGGCATCCCGATTGGAAATGGAGCGGTTGGTGTAAGCTGGCAGTGCCTGAACACGGTCTTGTGTGGCCGCTGCTGTTCTGTCCGTTGGCAGGAATTATAGTTGCAGGTATCGGTGCTTATCATTGATGTGTGGAATTGAGTCAGTGATCTCAGGACTGCCTATTTGCAGGCATTTCTCTTTCTGGAAGTCATGAATATCTATGACGGTATTATAATTGATAAACTGTGGGTTGGACACAGCAAATTCCGGATCTTGAAAGGCACGGAGGATATCCCGTTCGTGCAGACTTGGACTCAAGTATTGAAAAAGCGTTCATTCCTTGCGTTGGTATGGGTGATCGGTGCGGCTATCGCCGCAGGAATTATGATTCTGCTTGCGAGAGTAATATAGCGAAATCAAAAAGTAAAAGGAGGTCAAAAGCATGAGATTTGATGAACATGATAAAGTAGTAAAAGCACCGAATGGACTGAACAATCCGCTTTACAAGCTGACAAAGGCTGTTGTAAAAGCAGCAAAAATAAAAAACAGTCTTATCGGTGCGAAAGAAGAAGTCCTTGAAAAAGCGGCTAAAATGAATGCCAAGAACCGCCATTTTATAATGCCGACCGATAACAAGGCACACTATACCGATCATCTGATACAGGGGCAGTATAACTGCGTTGAAATTAATATTGAGAAGACACGGCGCAAAAATGCGATACTCTTTGTGTTCGGTGGCGGAATGATACTCGGCTCTGATAAGGGCGATATCGGACTATCAAGAAAAATTGCAGAGAAAACAGGTTCAGATGTGTGGTTTCCCTATTATCCTCTTTGCCATGAGCATGATATGCTTGAAAATGTGCAGATGATATTTGAATGCTATGAGAAAATGCTTACATTCTACAAGCCCGAAAACATCGTATTTCTCGGCTTTTCATCGGGCGGTGCGCTGATACTCGACCTGATCACTTACATCAACGAGCTTAACGACAGCGGCAGAAATATTCCCATGCCCGGGTTATTGATACCCATATCGCCCGGAAGCGTTCCTGTTACCGAAGCGGAAAAAACAGCGATAAAGGCACTTGACAAAAGAGACATCATGATACCTGCGGAGTACATGTACACTGCCCGTGAGATCATGTGTCACGGCAGGGATATTCCCGAAATATACCTTGCGACCGCACACGGCGACTTCCGCAATGCTCCAATAACGCATTTTTATTACGGCAGTGCTGAAACGCTGTACGCCTTTGCGCCGAGTTATGCGGAGAGTTTCAGGAATGCAGGTGCAAAGTGCGTTATCCATGTGGGAAAAGGAATGCATCACTGTTATGCGCTTCAATACTTTATACCCGGCTGTAAGCCTGCATTTGACGAGATCATGGGACTGATAGATCATTATTTTAAGCATAAAAAAAGGAGTGTAATCAATGAGTGCAAATTATAAGAATTGGGTGCCGAATGGAATGATAACTGCGCTTACTGCCGGAACAGCGGTTCTCGGTGCAGGAACGGCAGCACTGATGTGTGCAAAAATTGATCCGAAAATGAAAAAGGCACTTGTCGCAACAGCAGGTGCAGGTACACTTGTGTGCGGTGCAATGACGGCTTGGAGCATATACGCTCACAGCAAATTCTCTTATGACGGTAAGCGTCAGCTTTCAAAAGAGATCGTTGAGGGTACTGCGGAATACATCACACTACCCGAAGGCGGGATAGGTCTTGACGTGGGCTGCGGAAGCGGTGCACTGACTATCGCTTGTGCAAAGCGTAATCCGCAGGGGCGAATGATCGGTATTGACCGCTGGGGCATGGAGTATGCTTCATTCAGTCAGCAGCTATGCGAGGACAACTCCGATGCAGAGGGCGTTCATAATATCGAGTTTCATCAGGGCGACGCCTGCAGGCTGGATTATCCTGATGAATATTTTGACGCAGTTACAAGCAACTATGTCTATCATAACATCACAGGTGTGAATAAACAGGAGCTTCTTCGTGAGACTCTGCGTGTACTGAAAAAAGGCGGTACATTTGCTATCCATGATATTATGTCAAAGGCTCGTTACGGCGATATGCAGCAGTTCATCAATGAGCTGTATGATGAAGGCTATGAAGTAGCAGAGCTTATCGACACAACAGACGGTATGTTTATGACAAAGGGCGAAGCTAAAGTTCTTGGCCTGAGCGGTTCGGCACTTCTTATTGGCAGAAAATGAACAGACAGATCATTACGGGACTTCTGATACCGTTTTTAGGAACATCACTTGGTTCTGCCTGTGTATTCTTCATGAGACACAGTCTGAGCAAACAGGTACAGCGTGCACTGACGGGATTTGCAGCAGGCGTGATGACAGCCGCCTCGATCTGGAGCCTTATCATACCTGCAATGGATATGGCGGAAGATAAAGGAAAACTCGCATTTCTTCCTGCGGTCATCGGGTTCTGGTGCGGAATATTATTTTTGCTTCTGCTCGATACCCTGATACCACACCTGCACATGAATGCAGAAAAGGCAGAGGGCGTTCCGTCAAGACTTGCACGAACAACAATGATGGTGCTTGCAGTCACGCTGCATAATATCCCCGAGGGAATGGCAGTCGGTATCGTATATGCAGGCTTTTTATCGGGTTCAGCCAAAATGTCAGCAGGAGGCGCATTTGCGCTTGCACTTGGCATTGCGATACAGAATTTCCCCGAAGGTGCTATAATATCCATGCCGCTGCATGCAGAGGGCAAAAGCAAAGGAAAAGCATTTGCGGACGGCGTACTTTCGGGAGCAGTTGAGCCGATCGGTGCAGCACTGACAATACTGTTTGCAGGGCTGTTCCTGCCTGCAATGCCGTATTTACTGAGCTTTGCGGCAGGCGCTATGATCTATGTTGTAGTGGAGGAACTGATACCCGAAATGTCGGAGGGAGAGCACTCCAATATCGGCGTGATCATGCTTTCGGTAGGGTTTACTCTGATGATGATACTTGATGTTGCGCTTGGGTAGGCGGAGCTGTGAAGAATGTCTGCCTGCACAGGAGTGATTCTGATTATTGGAGTATCCTTTGCTTCAAAGGCAGTATTACCACGCGGTTCAGGAAAGAATAAGTACAAAAAAACAGGGCAGGGAATAAATATCCCTGCCCTGTTTCTGTATGTTTGGGAGTATTAAATCGGAGTTATCTTTTTTATAAGCGGTATCATAATACCGCCTGCTGCATTGCCTGCCGCGACTGTCAGTATGTACGGTATATCCTCAGGAAAAGTTCCTGCCGAGAACATATAGAATGCGTCAGCAATTGAATGATTGAAGCCGCAGATTATGAATATCATCACAGGTATGGAAATTCCGAAAACCAAGGATATATCAGAATTCCTTTTTCTGCATTCCTTAGCGTTGTCCACTGCAAGATACATGAGCATTCCGCAGAATGCTCCGAGGATAAGCTGACTGACGATAAGAAATCACGAGATAGGCTTCATATTCCAGAACTATCACCTGATACCGACTTATAATGTAATGCAGAATATAATAATGCCGCTCCTTATGCGCGGACAGGACAGGAAGTCGGCTGAAAGGGACTGTCGTGATATCATAGATATGCTGGGACTTTCAGAGCGTATCCACCACAAGCCATCGGAGCTCTCGGGCGGTCAGCGTCAGAGAGTTGCCATAGCCCGTGCTCTGTGCAGCAAGCCGTCACTTCTCCTTGCAGATGAGCCAACAGGTGCTCTTGACCAGAGCAGCGGCACGGAGGTGCTGCGCTTGTTTACCAAGCTCCACGAAATGGGAAATACTATCGTTATGATAACTCATGACCTGAATGTAGCTAAATGGGCACAGAGAACTGTCCGTATCGTTGACGGAAAGATGTTTGAGGATGCGGCAAATTGAATTGCACCGAAAAATAGAAAAGCTGCGCAGACTATTCTGCGCAGCCTTATCTTATGATCTTCTTATTTATCGGTTCTTTCTGAATACAGGCGGACATTGTTATGGAATATCCGCGGATATGATCATTTTTTTACGTTGAATGCACCCATTTGCGGATAGCATGCAGAAGCGCCCAGCTGCTCCTCGATGCGGAGAAGCTGATTGTATTTTGCAACACGCTCCGAACGTGAGGGAGCTCCTGTCTTTATCTGGCAGGTGTTAAGTGCAACTGCAAGGTCTGCGATAGTGGTATCGGCGGTCTCACCCGAGCGGTGTGACGAGATAGCTGTATATCCGGCCTTGTGAGCCATTTTGATAGCTTCGAGAGTCTCTGAAACAGAGCCTATCTGATTGAGCTTGATGAGGATAGAATTTCCTGCGCCCAGAGAGATACCCTTTGCAAGACGCTCCGTATTTGTAACAAAAAGATCGTCGCCAACAAGCTGTACCTTATGACCTATCTTAGCTGTCATGCGCTGCCAGCCTTCCCAGTCCTCCTCGTCAAGACCGTCCTCGATAGAGATAATGGGGTACTTGTCAACAAGTGCTTCCCAGTGAGCGATAAGCTCATCGGAGGTGAACTCCTTGCCCGACTTTGGCTGCTTGTAGAAGCCCTTGCCCTTTTCGCTCTTCCACTCTGAGGAAGCAGCGTCCATAGCTATCATGAAGTCCTTGCCCGGCTCAAAGCCTGCTGCCTTTACAGCTTCCAGTATCTTCTCGATAGCTTCTTCATCGCTTGTGAGCTTGTTGGGAGCAAAGCCGCCCTCGTCGCCTACAGCTGTAACGTCGCCCATATCCTTGAGCAGCTTTTTCAGCGCGTGGAACACCTCAGCGCACCAGCGGAGAGCTTCCTTGAAGGTGGGAGCTCCAACAGGCATTATCATGAATTCCTGAGTGTCAACAGCGCTGTCAGCGTGAGCTCCGCCGTTGAGGATATTCATCATTGGTACAGGGAGCTTAGTGCCCTGGATTCCGCCGAGAAAACGGTAAAGGGGAATATCAAGTGATGCTGCAGCTGCTCTTGCACAGGCGATAGATACAGCAAGGATAGCGTTTGCACCCAGCTTTGACTTGTCCTTTGTGCCGTCAGCCTTTATCATAGCTGCATCAATGGCGTAAATGTCGGAGGCATCCATGCCTGTGATAGTCTCGGCAATAACAGTATTGATGTTATTGACAGCCTTTGTTACGCCCTTTCCAAGATAGCGTTCACCGCCGTCACGGAGCTCCAGTGCTTCAAATTCACCTGTTGAAGCACCGCTGGGAGCGGTTCCTCTTGCAACTGTGCCGTCAGCGAGAGTTATCTCGGCTTCAACGGTAGGGTTTCCGCGAGAGTCCAGTATCTCACGTCCGACAACCTTTTCGATTTCTAAATAGTCCATAGTATTCTCCTGTTATAATATATTTAATGTGACTGCTCACATTATTGACGGTGCAGGCTCAGATATACAGAATATCGCACTTATTCTGAAACCGAAAGGAGCCTGCTGTAATGATTTATTCTGTTAGAACTAACTAACAATATGATTATAGCATCACGCAGGAATGATGTCAATTATTTTAATGACTATTTGTATCTACTAACAATTTATTTGTTAGCAAGTGATAATATTATGTTATTGTATACAAACTTTGATGGCACCTGTTTTTAAATCATTGACAAATCATAGCAGAGGTGATATCATTTAATCGTTATAAAGCACTAACGTATTAAATTGATTTCGCATTACTATATTATAATAAAAAATATGGATCGGAAGGGTGAGAAAATGATGCCGCTAAGTTTAGCAGAACCTGAAAAGGAGCTGACTATCAAGAAGCTGGGAGGAAGTCCCGAAGTACGTCAGCACCTTGAAAATCTTGGATTTACCGTGGGCGGAACAGTCAAGCTCATAAATGTGCTTGGCGAAAATGTCATTGTCAAGGTCAAGGAGTCGCGTATTGCGATCGGTGCGGATATGGCACGTAGAATAATGGTCTGATAGGAGTGAGTATAATGAAAACGCTTAGAGAAACGGCTGTTGGTTCGACTGCAAAGGTAAGGAAGCTTCACGGAGAGGGAGCCATAAAGCGCCGCATAATGGATATGGGACTTACAAAGGGCACAGAGGTATTTGTCCGTAAGGTAGCACCTCTCGGCGATCCCATTGAAATAAAGGTGCGCGGATATGAGCTTTCACTGCGCAAGGCTGATGCTGAACTTATTGAGGTCGAATAAGAGAGCAGGGAACGCTTCGGCGTTCCGTATATTTTGAAAAACTGTTAGTTTTAAATAACTTGAAAGGAAGAGAAAAATGGAACTGCGAATAGCACTTGCAGGCAACCCAAATGCCGGCAAGACCACCCTGTTCAATGCGTTAACAGGCTCTAACCAGTTCGTAGGAAACTGGCCCGGAGTTACTGTTGAAAAGAAGGAGGGCAAGCTGAAAAAGCACAGTGATGTCATCATCACCGACCTGCCCGGAATTTATTCACTGTCACCCTATACTCTTGAAGAAGTCGTTGCAAGAAACTACCTTATCGAAACCAGACCCGACGCTATACTCAATATCATAGACGGCACAAACCTTGAAAGAAACCTTTACCTCACAACTCAGCTTGTGGAGCTCGGAATACCCGTGGTCCTTGTCATAAATATGATGGACGTTGTAAAGAAAAACGGGGACAAGATCAAGCTCGACGAGCTTTCAAAGCGTCTGGGATGTAAGATAGTTGAGATATCCGCGCTGAAAGGCACGGGAGTTGACGAAGCAGCGGAGGCGGCTATAAACGCTGCAAAAAACAGCAAAACTATCCCGCAGCACACATTCAGCGGTCCTGTTGAACACGCTATCGCTCATATCGAGGAGGCTGTTCTTCACGATATGCCCGAGGAGCAGCAGCGCTGGTATGCTATCAAGGTTTTCGAGCGCGATGAAAAGGTGCTTGAAAAGCTGAATATCCCCGAGAGCACACTGAAGCACATCGAAGAGGACATAGCTGCTGCGGAAAAGGAGCTTGACGACGACGCTGAGAGCATCATCACAAACGAGCGCTACATCTACATAGCTGATGTCATCAAGGCTTCATACAGAAAGAAAAACGCAGGAAGTCTTACAGCTTCCGATAAGATAGACAAGATTGTTACAAACCGCTGGCTGGGACTTCCTATCTTTGCGGTCATTATGACGCTGGTTTATCTCATCGCAATGAAAGGTCCGGGTGCTTGGGCTACTGACTGGACCAATGATAACCTCTTCAGCGACGGCTTCCACCTCTTTGGTATCGGTTCGTCGGACTACAGCGAGATCGCTGATGAATACGCAGGCGCACAGCAGATAATCGACGGCTATGACGCTTACGTTGAGGAAAACGGTGAAGCTCCCGAGGGCGAGTTCACTTACTCTGTTGAGGACGAGGAAACTCTTGAAACAACAGACGAAACAGCTACTATCGAGGATTACAATGAAGCTCTTGCAACTGTTGAGCGTATCGGCGAAGAGCCCGATCCTGCTGACTATGGCGTGTTCGTACCCAGTGTCCCTGCGCTTGCAGAGAGCGGTCTTGACAAGATAGGCGCATCCGACTGGCTGAAAGGTCTCATCATTGACGGTATCATCGCAGGTGTGGGAGCAGTTCTCGGATTCGTTCCCCAGATGTTAGTGCTGTTCTTCCTGCTTGCTTTCCTTGAAGCCTGCGGCTATATGGCACGTATCGCATTTGTACTCGACCGTGTGTTCAGAAAGTTCGGCCTCTCGGGCAAGTCCTTCATTCCTATGCTCGTAGGCGTAGGCTGTGGAGTTCCCGGTATCATGGCTTCCAGAACTATCGAAAACGAGCGCGACAGACGTATGACCATAATCACTACCACCTTCATTCCATGCGGCGCTAAGGTACCTTTTATCGCTATGATCGCAGGTGCTATCTTCGGCGGTTCGTGGATAATATCTGTATCGGCTTACTTCATCGGTATGGCTGCTATCATCGTATCGGGAATCATGCTGAAAAAGACAGCAATGTTCTCGGGCGAGCCTGCACCGTTCGTTATGGAGCTCCCTGCATATCATATGCCTACACTCAGCAATGTGCTCCGCTCAATGTGGGAGCGCGGCTGGTCGTTCATCAAAAAGGCAGGCTCTATCATACTTATCTCAACTATCATCATCTGGTTCCTGTCACGCTTCGGAACAGTGGACGGCAGCTTCACAATGCTTGAGGAGGATCAGCTTGACAGCTCTCTCCTTGCAGGCTTCGGCTCACTTATCGCGTGGATATTCTCGCCTCTTGGCTGGGGCAACTGGCAGGCAGCCGTTGCTTCTATCACAGGACTTGTGGCAAAGGAGAACATCGTTGGAACTATGGGTGTTCTTTACGGCGGCGGAGACGGCACTGTATGGCAGACCCTTGCTTCAAAGTTCACTGGCATCACAGGCTTCTCGTTCCTTGTGTTCAATCTCCTCTGCGCACCTTGCTTCGCAGCTATCGGTGCTATCAAGCGTGAGATGAACAACGCCAAGTGGACAGCATTTGCTATAACCTATCAGTGCTGCTTTGCTTATGCTATCGCACTTATGATAACACAGTTCGGCGGACTTTTCACAGGTGAGTCAAACGTTATCGGCGTTATCGCAGCAGCTCTGATACTTGCATTCATGTGCTATATGCTCTTTGTGAAGAAGTATCACGAGGCTTCAAAGCTCAAGGGCAACGTAAAGGTAAAAGCATAAAGGAGTGGTAATATGCTCGCATGGCTGGCTGAAAATCTGGGAACAATAATCGTATCGCTGATACTTATTGCAGTTGTATCCCTTATCGTTGTAAAAATGATAAAGGATAAGAAAAGCGGCAAGGGTTCTTGCGGCTGCGGCTGCGAGCACTGTGCAATGCACGGAAAATGCCATAACAAATAAACATCAACATACATAATAACGGGGCGGTGGATCCATCGCCCCATACAAAAGCACACCAATTAGCACAAACTAACAATAAGGAGGAATTATGAGCATAGTTATCGTTGGCGGCAATGACCGCATGGCAACACGTTATCAGGATATCTGCAAATCTTTCAATCACAAGTCCAAGGTCTTCACTCAAATGCCTGCGGACTTCGAGAACAAGCTTGGTACTCCTGATCTTATGGTAGTTTTCACAGGGACCTGTTCCCATAAAATGCTTGGAGCTGTAAAGAAAAGCTCCGAGAAAAACGGCGTGCCTGTTGAGCATGTTCACAGCTCCAGCGTGAGTGCGCTGAAGCAGCTTCTTACTGATATCAAGGGGAAAAAATATGTCCGAAGTTGAGCGCAGAAGTATTGACAGTGATCTTGCCTTTCACAGTGCTCCCACTCTTCTGGGAGTAAAATGCGCAAACCTTATTTCCTTTGATATGTGCGAGGGAACTATTGCGGAATATCTGCACGAATTTGCTGATAAGCTGTCCGAGAACGGACTTGCGGCAATACAGCTGTGCGAGTGCCGCAAGCGCACACTTGTCTATATCTACAACGTTAAAATGCTGACTGCATGGCTCAGTATGCCAAAGGTCAGGCAATTCCTTTCAGAGTACGGCTATACCTGCGATATGAGCCTTGAACAAAAGCTCCGCAGGCTATCCTGCCGTATAAGCTGCGGCAGCTTTCCCCATGAGATAGGGGCGTTTCTCGGCTATCCCGTTGAGGATATCCGCGGCTTTATCAGTAACGGCGGAAAGAACTGTCTGCTGTGCGGCTACTGGAAGGTCTACGAAAATGCCGAAAAAGCACGGCAGACATTTAAAACCTACGATCGCTGCAGGAGTATCCTGTTCGATAGATTAAAAATCGGTCTGGACTTGTTTCAGGCTATTTCCAAGGAGGAAAATATATGAAAACAGCAGTAATTTATTGGAGCGGCACAGGCAACACCGAGGCTTTGGCCAAGGCAGCTGCCGAGGGCGCAAACGCAGAGCTTTTTGAGGTATCGGATTTCAAGGGCAATGCAGCAGACTATGAGGCATTTGCATTCGGCTGCCCTGCAATGGGAGCAGAGGTCCTTGAGGAAGACACATTCGAGCCTTTCTTCACAGATATCGAGGGCTCCCTCAGCGGCAAAAAGGTGCTTCTCTTCGGCTCATACGGCTGGGGCGACGGCGAGTGGATGCGCAACTGGTATGACCGTACAAAGGCAGCAGGTGCAGAGCTTATCGGCGACGAGGGCTTCATCGTTAACGAAGCTCCTTCCGATGACGACCTTGCTAAGCTGAAAGAGCTTGCTTCACAGCTTGCATAAGGAGATACCGAAATGAAGAAGATAACATCATTTTTATGCGCCGCAGCCTGCTTTGCAGCTGCTGCAGTTCCGTTTTCGGCAAACGCTGCCGACGGGGACAAGGTATACGGCACAATGAATATCCCATACGCTGATTTCTACGCAGCAGAGCTTAATAACAGCGTACCTGTTGACGCCGTTTCTTCTGCGACCACAAACAAGTGGAAGGGCAACTCTACAGGAAGCATGGGCGATGACGGAAAGTGGCAGAACGGCGGTCTTGCAGCAGGGACCTTCAATGCTGAGACCGAAAACGGCGGCGGAAAGATTCTGGGCGTTACATACCCCGTTGAGATAGCAAAGGCTGACATTGACAAGCTCAGCGACAAGATGAACTTTACGGAGCTCTCCGAGAAGCCAAAGGCATACAAGCCTGTTACAGTTGACGACGGCAAGGCAACATTCGGAAAACTTGTTGACACCGACGGTGAGGAAGCTCTCAGCGGTGAGATGACAGTGTCCAGCCTTACAAGCTGGGGCGACTATCAGATAAATGTCAAGGGCTATCCCACAAACTGCGATATCTACGGCGTTATCGTCAAGACCAAGGAGGGTACGGACTACGGTATGCGTGCTCTCGAGAATATCTGGCGCAACGGACAGATAGCATGGGGCGCAGGCGTCAAGGAAAAGGAGCCTCACGGCAATACCCTCTCCTCAGAGCACTATAAGACCTCTGCGGGACAGACTGTTACTGAGGTAACATTCATTACTCTTAACGGCTACAGCACACTTTCGGGACAGAACGGATATCTGCCCATAAAGTTTGCTGACAGTATCACAGTTGAGAACGGCAAGTCGGGCAAGGGCTCTGTTACATTTGATAATTCATCATTCCCTGCTGATTACAAGGCAAAAGGCGAGGTAGCAGACGGCTTTACCGTATCGGGAAATACTGTAAGCTACAATAACGCACAGCCGGGTAATTACACACTTACTGTTTCCGATGAGGGCGGCAAATATTCCGACGTAAGAGGAAGCTTTACACTTACTACAGACACTATCCCTGTAAAGTATTCCGACGGAAAGCTTGTGGCAGCTGACGGAACTTCTCTCACAGACGCTGCAAACTATCTCAAGAACATCTCCGCAGTAACAGTGGGCGACAAGAGATATGCTACAGGCAGACGAGGAGTTACAGTAATCGACTCCCAGACAGGCGAGATAAAGCTTGACGCCAAGTCCGGTGAGGAAAATGTATTCGACGGCTCGGGCAAGTACAAGCTCACAGTTGAAGCTACGGGATATGAGAAAAATTATGAGTTCGAGATAAACGATCAGGCTGCTGTTACAACTACAACAGGCACAGCTACCACCACAAAAAGCTCAGCAACAACGACTAAAACTGCAACTACGACAAAGAAAGCAACTACAGCTGCAAAGTCAGACAGTCCTAAGACTGGCGTAAACGGCGCAGCTCTGCCGGTTACATTCCTTGCACTTGCAGGAGCTTCTGCATTTGCATTCAGAAAAAAGAGATCCTGATAAACTCTCCAATAAATTATGACCTCTGCGGCTTACCTGCTGCACTCATATAGAAACATGTATTTATTTATGGGTGGAAACCTTTCTGAGGAAAGGTCCTCTCAAAAATAAGTATAAAATTCTATATAAGTACAGCGGCTATAATGCAGAGGTCAGATACTGTAAAGAGGTATATTTATGTTATTTTTGATCGCAATTTCAATAGCGGTTCTTATTGCTTTTTGCCTTGACAAGCCGCTGAAAAAATGTCCTGCGGCATTCTATATCACGGCAGCTGTGCTGACTGTGGCTTCAATAATGGCAACAAAGTCTGATATGACAATTTCAAGCAGATTTGTCCGCGATTATGTATTGGGGATATTTTCCCGCGGAGCTCTCGGAACCGCGTTCTGGGCAGTTGTCATGTGGGCAGGAGCTCTGCCCAACGGTTCGGCTCCCATAAAGAAGCTCATGCCCATACGCGGTGAGCTGTCCATAACAGCGGCTATACTTACGTTTTCGCATATCATCACATACGGTATGACGTACATAACCAATCTCATCAAGGGCAGAACGGGCTCGGATTTTGTCATCACAAGCATCGTATGTCTTGCAATGGTGCTCATCATGACGCCGCTGACCGTAATGTCATTCAAGAAGATACGCAAAAAGATGAATGCCAAAACATGGAAGAAGATACAGCGGCTCGCATATATTTTCTACGCTCTTATCTACGTCCATATCCTTGTACTGTTCGTGCCGAAGGCTCAGAAGGGCAGGGAGGGCTATTTCCTCAGTATACTTGTATACAGCGCAGTTTTTGTCGGCTATGCGGTAATGCGTATCAGGAAGTACTACATTGCAAGTAAAAAGCCTGAAAATAAGCTCGTTCCCAACACTGTATGTGTCTGTGCTTTTGCTCTGCCTGTTGCTCTTGCAGGAGCTGTCTCCCGCGGTACAGCTTCACAGTCTGCGAAGCCTTCGGGCGTTGTGGAGGAAAAGGCTGCCACCTTTACTTTTTCTGCTGAAACTACAGCAGTCACGGAAGCTGCTGCAACTACTGCCAGGGACGGCAAAAAGTCCTCCGAGACCACAGCTGTCACGACCTCGGAAACTACTGCCACAGAGGCTGTAACTTCCAATAAAAAGGACGAAAAGAAATCTTCAGATGATGAGGAAAAGCAGGAAGAACAGGAGCATAACGACGAGCCCGAACAGGAAAACCATGAGGATACTCCTGCTGCCGAGCCTCAGCCGACATATAAGTACCGCAGCGGTGAATATGAGGGAGAAGCTGAGGGCTACGCAGGAAAGGTCCACGTAAAGCTTACCATAGAAAACGACGCCATAACAAGTATTTCAGCGTGGGCTGACGATGACGATCCCGAGTACTTCGGAGACGCCATGAACACTGTTATCCCGCAGATAGGCGCAAAGGTCAGCGCCGACGGCATAGATGCCTGCTCGGGAGCTACCTACAGCTCCAACGGTATAATCGAAGCCGCACGCAGGGCTCTGGAACAGGCGATGAACTGACATGAAACGAGAGATACAGCTATTTCCCGATATAAGGCTTATTTACGGTGCGATTCCTGATATTGCAGACGAAGATATTCTTGAGATAAGCTGCTGCATGAAAGGTGTCTGTGAGTATAGGAAAGGCAGTGACTACTATTACCTGACAAGTAAGAGCTGCATGATACTGCGGCATGATGCAGGATCGGAATGTCGTACTTCTTATTCGCCGAACTATTGCGGAATTTCAATTCTTATAGACTCGCGCTGCAGGAGCACAGGCTTTGCGGATATACTGGATATGTCGTCGGTAATGAAAAGCATAGGCTCAAATGAGCAGTGCGTACTGACATCGTCGGAAAAAATACAAAAGCTTTTTTCTGAGATCTGCAGCGAGATCAGTGAGCCAAAGACTTCAATGCTGAGAATAAAAACACTTGAACTGCTTATGCTGCTCAGTGAGCAAAAAACAGTCAGCCGCGACCAGCAGGCGCTTATAAAACAGGTTGGTGCTTTTATATGCCGCAATGCAGCGGATCACTATACTATCTCAGAGCTTTCGGAGATGTTCAGGCTCAATCAGACCACGCTGAAAGAGCAGTTCAGACAGACCTTTGGCTGCCCTGTGTATTCCTATGCAAAAAGCAGAAAGATGTTCCGCGCAGCCGAGCTTATCAGCACTTCCCATATGCGGATAATAGATATTGCCGAGGAAGTGGGCTACTGCAATGCAAGCAAGTTTTCAAGCGCATTCCGTGAAGTAATGGGAGTCAATCCAAAATATTACCAAACGGAGCATAACAAGCTCCGCACTCAGAAAAGCTGCTTTATATCGGAGAATTTCACCTATTAGTACCGTATACCAACTTTTTCTGTTCGGAGCGGAAAGGGCGTATTATATATGGTATCATATTTATAACGAAACAAAACCTTTCGACTTTTTTACTGAGGTGATCTTATGAAATTCAATGATATCCCATGGAAAAAAATAGGCCTTTTTGCAGGCGGAGTTCTTTTCGGTACAGCAGGTATCAGAGTGCTGTCCAGCAAGGACGCAAAGAAGTGCTATACACAGGCAACTGCGGCTGTACTTCGAGCTAAGACAGACGTTATGGCTACTGCTTCAAAGGTGCGTGAGAACTGCGACGATATACTCGCTGACGCAAAGGAAATAAACGAGCAGAGAGCAATAGAGGAAGAAGCTGCCGTTATCGCAGATGAGTGCGAGGAAATAGCAGATACAAGTGAAAACTAAGCAAAAACAGACCGATAAGTTGGCTTCTGTTGGCAAAAAGCGGGTTACCGAGTCTAAAAAATGGGCTCGGTAATTTTATGCCGCGAGCCGCCGGAGGAGGCTCCTCTCCGACCTGTTTTTGTAGGAGGATACAATATGAAATGTAAAATAATGCATGAATCAAAGGGGCGTATGCGAGTACGCTTCTGCATAAAGCGAATGACCGTAAGACAGGCAGACATCGCTGAATATGCACTTTCTGCGGTAATAGGAGTAACGAGGGTCCAGGTGTTTGACCGCACCTGCGATGTGGTCATTTCATATACCTGTCCGAGAGCTGAGATAGTGAAGAAGCTCTCATGTTTCTCTTTCGATGACGAGAAGAACATTTCTCTTGTGCCCGAGCAGACAGGCAGACAACTGAGCAAGCATTATGAGGAAAAGCTGGCAGCTGTTGTAATAAGAAGATGCATCAACAAGCTCATACTGCCCCAGCCAATACGCAGGATAATGGCTGTCATCAAAGCCGCAAGGTACATATTTCGCGGACTGAAATGTCTGCTTAAAGGCAGGCTCGAAGTATCAGTCCTTGATGCAACTGCTATCGGAGTATCACTTCTCCGCGGCGATTTCAAGACCGCAGGCTCGGTGATGTTCCTGCTGAATGTGGGAGATATCCTTGACGAGTGGACACACAGAAAGTCTATTGACGACCTTGCAAGGACTATGTCTCTCGGAGTTGAACAGGTGTGGACGAAAACTGCCGACGGACAGGAGCTCCTCATGCCCGTGAACGATGTCCGAAAAGGCGATATGATAGTTGTCAGAACAGGCTCCATGATACCCCTTGACGGCAAGGTGATCTCGGGCGACGCAATGGTAAATCAGGCTTCCATGACAGGCGAATCCGTACCTGTACACAAGAGCGAGGGAGCTTACGTCTACGCAGGTACCGTCGTTGAGGACGGCGAGTGTACTGTCTGTGTCGAGAATACCGCAGGCGGCGGACGTTATGACCGTATAGTCAAGATGATAGAGGAGTCCGAAAAGCTGAAATCCTCCGCAGAGGATAAGGCTTCACACCTCGCCGACAAGCTTGTTCCGTGGAGCCTTGGCGGCACACTGCTCACATGGCTGCTGACAAGAAATGCCACAAAGGCACTGTCTATCCTTATGGTGGACTTCTCCTGCGCTCTTAAACTTGCAATGCCTATATCAGTGCTGTCAGCCATGCGTGACTGCAGCCGCGCAGGGATAACCGTCAAGGGCGGCCGCTTCCTTGAAGCCGTTGCGGAAGCCGATACTATCGTTTTCGACAAGACGGGAACTCTCACTCATTCAAGTCCGAGAGTTGCACAGGTAATAACCTTCGGCGGACGTGACGAGGACGAAATGCTGCGTCTGGCAGCCTGCCTTGAAGAGCACTATCCTCATTCTATCGCTAACGCTGTTGTAGCTGCGGCAGCTGAAAAAGGTCTTGAGCATGAGGAGTTCCACTCAAAGGTTGAGTATGTGGTGGCACACGGTATCTCAAGCATGGTTGAGAATGAGCGTGTACTTATCGGAAGTCATCATTTCATCATCGAGGACGAGGGCTGCACTCCGCCTGATGAGCGTATTTTCAGGCATCTGCCCAAAGAGTATTCCCACCTTTATCTTGCCATCGGCGGCGAGGTGGCAGCTGTTATCTGCATAGAGGATCCCCTCCGCGAGGAAGCTGCCGACGTGGTGAAGAAGCTCCACGAATACGGTATATCACGTGTTGTCATGATGACAGGTGATAATGAGCGCACAGCGAAAGCAGTTGCTGAAAAAGTCGGCGTTGACGAGTATCACGCTGAGGTGCTCCCCGAGGATAAGGCTGCATTCATACGCGCCGAGCATGAGGCAGGGGGAAAGGTAATAATGATAGGCGACGGCGTGAACGATTCTCCTGCACTGAGCGAAGCCGATGCAGGCATCGCCATAAGCACGGGAGCTGCCATTGCCCGTGAAATAGCGGATATCACTATCTCTGCCGACGACCTTTATGCAATTGTGGAGCTGAAACGCATGAGCAATGCGCTGATGAAGCGTATCGGTTGGAACTACAGGACTATAATCGGCTTCAACGGCGGACTTATCGGACTTGGCGTTCTGGGAGTACTGCCTCCTGCAACTTCTGCGCTCCTGCATAATGCTTCCACGCTGGCAATAGGACTTCGCAGCATGACGGAACTGAAGTAAGGCAGAAAAGACTGCGCAATTCTCAAATCAAACTAAAAAAAACAGGGGACGAGTGACCGTCCCCTGTTTTGTAACATAATTAAATACTGATGAGCTATAAGCTTGTTATAGCTCAAAATTCTTGTGGATAAACTCCCATTTCTTGTCGCGGGAAGCTGTTATTATCTGTATATCCTCATCTGTGAGGTGCTTGAAGCGCCCCTGTTTTTTCAGGTAAGCCGCTACGTCAGTGAACTCCTTGGGCTTGTGGTTAAGCTTAAAGGAGCCGTTTTCGTACTCGGCAAGATACCACAGTCCGCAGTCAACCACTTCCTTTGCAATGTCGACCGTAGCGTCGGGAGCAACTCCCCAGCCTGTGGGACATGGCGCGATAACGTGGATGTACTTTGTACCCTGTATCTGCGAAGCCTTCTGCACCTTTTTGATAAAGTCGGCAAGATAGCCAACGCTTGCAGTTGCTGCGTATGGTATATCGTGTGCAGCGGCTATCTCGAACATATTCTTCTTGGGACGGATATTTCCGTGGATATTTGAGCCTGCGGGAGTAGTTGTGGTCTTAGCGCCAAATGGCGTGAGACCGCTTTTTTGTATGCCTGTGTTCATGTAGGCTTCGTTGTCGTAGCAGATGTAGATGATGTTGTCGTTGCGGTCGATAGCTCCCGAAAGAGCCTGTATTCCGATATCGGCAGTACCGCCGTCACCTGCAAAGCCCACAGCTGTGAAGTCCTTATAGCCCCTTGCGCGGAGACCTGCCTCAACGCCTGTGAGCATGGAAGCCGTACCTGCAAATGTGGAGATTATGGAATTGTTGGAGAAGCAAAGCTGGGGGAAGTTAAAGCCGACCGCCGACATACAGCCTGCGGGAAGCACCGATACAGCGTTTGGTCCGAGGACTTTAAGTGCAGCTCTTACTGCAAGGCTTCCGCCGCAGCCTGCACATGCCTTGTGTCCGTAGAAAAACTCCTCACGGGATATGCTTTCTGCAGCCTTATTTGCCATTGTCCTCGCCTCCTATTCCTATAAAATTGACACTCTCCGTGCCCTTTGCAATGCTTGTGCAGATATTTTCAATGTCACCTGCGGAGATGTTTCTGCCGCCCAGACCGCCGATGAAGTTGTAGCCCTTTACGTCCACTCCTGCCTTTTTCAGTGCGGAGTTGACGTTGGTGAAGACTGTTCCCTCGTTGCCGAAGCTGATATCCTTTTCAAGTACTGCGTAAGCCTTGACATTTTTCAGTACATCTGCAATTTCCTTGTTGGGAAAAGGTCTCATGTAGCGTATGCGGACAACGCCTGCCTTTACGCCCTGCTCGCGGAGCTTATCCGCAGTTTCACGGCAGAGACCTGCGATACTGCCGAGAGTAACGATGATGTATTCGGCGTCCTCGGTGCGGTAATTCTCGGTCAGACCTGTGTAGTGTCTGCCGAATATCTCAGCGAATTCCTTTTCGGTCTCGGTGATTACCTCAGCCGCCGCAAGGATCCCCTTGTGCTCTTTGTATTTGAAGATGTAGTTGGTGTCGGGACCTGCTGAGAAAGCCATATTTTTCGGGCTCTCGAAGTCTATGCGGTTATCTGTCTCATAGGGCGGCAGGAATTTGTCTGCCTGCTCATGAGTCGGGATCTCAACTGTCTCGTAAGTATGAGTGAGAACAAAGCCGTCCAGATTTGCCATATAGGGAGTCTGTACGCGCTTATCCTCGGCTATCTTGTAGCTCATCAGCGCAAGGTCAAGAGCCTCCTGTGCATTCTCGGCGTAGGACTGTATCCAGCCGCTGTCGAGCTGTGAAAGACTGTCGCGCTGGTCGCCGTAGATGTTCCACGGAAGAGCTGTTGAACGGTCTGCGTTCATCATAACTATTGGGAAGCGTCCGCCTGCTGCGTAGTAGAGACATTCCGCCATGTAGAGAAGTCCCTGTGATGATGTGGCTGTGAAAGCTCTTGCGCCTGCGGCACTTGCTCCGATAGCACATGACAGTGCGGAATGCTCAGACTCAACGTGAACGTACTCTGCGCTGAGACTGCCGTCCTCAACCATTTCCGAAAGACGCTCAACGACAATGGTCTGGGGTGTTATAGGGTAGGCTGAAATAACCTGGGGACGGGCAAGGCGAATGCCCTCGGCAAATGCCTCATTGCCTGATAAGAATTTTCTGCTCATTTGCGCTCCGCCTCCATTTCTATTGCCTTTATCTTGCATATTTTTGCGCATATCCCGCAGCCCTTGCAGAAGTCGTAATCAATGGCTGCCTTGCTGTCTTTTATTGAAATAACGCCGTCGGGACAGTAGAGGTAACACTGCTCGCAGCCCACGCATTTTGCTGTATCGATAACAGGTCTGATACTGCGCCAGCCGCTGTTGACAGTGGTGAGATAGCCTGCCTCAAATGACGTATTCTCGGGGACTTCCGCAAATGTGAAGTCCTTTTTCTCTCTGATGTGCGGTCTCATTCTCCCACCTCCTGTACAGCTTTAAGGAGTGCGTTTATATTGCGCTCCTGAATTTTCTGCGGCATATAGCCCTTGATAGCTTCCACTGCTTCATCGGTGGAAACGACTTTGGAAAGTCCGATGAGCAGACCGAGCATTATGGTGTTTGCAGTGGGAAGTCTGAACTCAGCTGCAATGCTGTCAGCGTCAAAGGTGAGCGCACCGCCGATACTGTTTTTTGAGTTCACTATTATCTTGCCTGTGGGCTTCAGAAGTCCCTGAAGCTGCGGACTGTACAGTGTATCGTCGATTATGACGATGTAGTCAGACTTCTCGGTCTGACTTCTGTCCACAACGGGCTTGGTGTCGAGCTTTGTGAAGGCTCTTACGGGAGCGCCGCGGCGCTCCGGGCCGAATGACGGAAAGGCGAGTCCGTACTTGTTTTCGTCATCTATCGTATATGCTGCACCCAGCAGCTTTGCGGCAGTGAAAGCGCCCTGACCGCCGCGTCCGAGCCATATGATCTCCTGCATATTAGTTCTCCTATCGTTTTAGTATGTTTTAATTATACACCTGTCCGCAAAAAAAGTCCAATACAGGACTTCTATTTGAGGCAATAGATTCTGTCTATATCAAGGTGAGCCGTTGGCTTTCGGATATATATTTTGCCGTTTCGACGAGAATGACGTTTTTTAGCGTGATATAGCCTGATTTTGTTAACAGCTCCCATGGCCAATAACTGTGTATAGACAAATTTTATAGCCGAAACACTTGAAAAAGTTCTGCTGATATGTTATACTTAGTATATAAATAGGAATTATATACTAACAGTGAGGTGACGTTAAATGAGAGTATCATCAAAAGTTGAATGCGGTATAATCGCATTGGTCGATATAGCTGTCAATTCGTGGAGTGAAAATGCTGAAAGCATAGTCAAGGTGAATGCAATATCTCAGCGCAACAATATCTCTGCAAAGTATCTGGAGCAGATAATACCGCTGCTCAAACAGGCAGGACTGCTGCGGAGCATTAAGGGGTCAGGCGGCGGATATACGCTCTCGCGGGAGCCGTCGAGCATAACTCTTAATGAGATCGTTGATGCGCTTGACAGCAGTATTCTCGCGTCATCTGAATTCAACGATCAGCTTGATGCCAGAGCAACAGAAACCATCGCTGAGTGTTTATGGGAGCCTGTCAATGATTATCTCAGGAAGTTTTCCAGAAACCTCACGCTGAAAGACCTTGCCGATAAATTAACTGAGAAACAGAACGAGCAGCTTGAACTGATGTATTATATATGATATTAAGTCCCGAGGGAGCAGACAGTAAGCTCCTTCGGGACATATTTTTTATTATTACAAAAAAACAGCTCAGAATCGCTCTGAGCTGTCTGCATTATCAGTCATTGAAAAGAGGTGTGGAGTAGTATCTGTCACCGCTGTCGGGGAGCAGTGCTACGATAGTCTTGCCCTTGTTCTCGGGTCTCTTGGCAAGCTCTAAAGCTGCGTAGTAAGCTGCACCTGCTGAGATACCAACGAGTATGCCCTCCTGCTTTGCGATGAGCTTTGAGGTCTCAAATGCGTCCTCATTCGCTACTGCGATGACCTCGTCATATACATCGGTATTGAGAGTCTTTGGAACGAAGCCTGCGCCGATACCCTGTATCTTGTGGGGGCCTGCTGTACCCTTTGAAAGCACGGGAGAATCCTGCGGCTCAACTGCAATTACCTTAACATTGGGGTTCTGGGATTTGAGGTATTCGCCTGTACCTGTTACTGTACCGCCTGTACCTACACCTGCAACGAAGAAATCTACCTTTCCGTCGGTATCGTTCCATACCTCGGGACCTGTTGTAAGTCTGTGTATCTCGGGGTTGGCTGGGTTCTCAAACTGCTCGGGAACGAAGCTGTTTGGAGTTTCCTTTGCAAGCTCCTCAGCCTTTGCGATAGCGCCCTTCATGCCCTTTGAGCCCTCTGTAAGAACGATCTCGGCACCGTAAGCCTTGAGGATATTTCTTCTCTCAACACTCATGGTCTCAGGCATTGTAAGGATTATCTTATAGCCCTTTGCAGCTGCGATAGAAGCAAGACCGATACCTGTGTTTCCCGATGTTGGCTCAATGATAGTGGAGTCCTTTTTAAGGAGTCCCTTCTTCTCAGCATCCTCGATCATAGCCAGAGCGATCCTGTCCTTGACGCTTCCTGCGGGATTGAAGTATTCGAGCTTTGCAAGCACAGTTGCCTCAAGCTTCTGTGAATTCTCAATGTTTGTGAACTCCACCAGGGGAGTATTACCGATAAGACCTGTAGCACCCTTATAAATTTTTGACATAATAATTTCCTCCTTCTGATAGCAACTTTATAATTCCTATCTGTTAAGTATATTATATACCCTGATAAGAAAAAATGCAATACCTTTTATAATTGTATTTATTTATCCTGAGTTATAGATTGAAACTATAACTTGCAAATAGAAATGCACAGACTTTTCAGCCTGCTCTTACTGTGGCTATTGCATCGCAGCTCTCATTTTCACCGAGGAGCTTATGGCGGAGACTGATCAGATTGTTGAGCTCTGAATAACGCAAAAAAGGAAGATACCTCAATTCGGGGTATCTTCCTTTTAATATTATAAGAGTAATTACCTTCTGAACTTTAATGCAAATCCAAGACCGATAAGAAGAACCAGTGCGGAAGCTCCCAGCAGGATATACGCTGTGGTATTGTTCTGTGAAGCATCGCCCATAGGGGAAAAGCTTCCCATATCAGGTCTTTCGCCGCCTCTTGAGCTTCTCTCCTTGTCGGGAGCAGCATTGCCGCTTTCCTTATCGGGAGCTGTTTTTTCCTCGTTCACGGACTCATTTTCAGCCTCGGTGACCTTTTCATCAGCGTCACCGTCGTCAGCCTTTTCGGAATTGCCGAAAGGTGCAGCTCCGTCGGGCATATTGCTCGGGTCAAAATCATCGGGCATATTGCTCGGGTCGAAGTCACCCGGCATTCCGCCGCCGAAATCAGGCATATTGCTTGGGTCAAAGTCGTCGGGCATATTGCTCGGGTCGAAACCGTCAGGCATTCCGCCGCCGAAGCCCTGCGGAGGCTGACCGCCGCCGAAGCTGCCACGTCCGCCGCGCTTGGAGGAGCTGCTGTCTGAGCTGTCCTCATTTGCGAGGAACTGTATATTGCTGAGCATAGTTACAGAAAATGAAGAAGTATCAACTGTCTGCACTATCTCGTCTTTTTCTGTCTGCTCTGATACAGCGGACTTTCCTGAGCTTCTCTTCCTGCCTGACTGTTCCGAGCTTGCGGAAGTATCAGACTTATCGGAGCTCTCGCTTCTGCCGAAGCCGCCCTTCTGACCACCGCCGAAACCGCCGTTTCCGCCCATAGAGCCCATGTCTGAGGTGTTCAGACCGTCTGTGTCGATATGTGCGGAGCTGTCTTCCTTCTGACCTGCTGTTGTTGAGGGGATAGTGCCGTCAAGCTGTCCGAGGACGCTCTCCTCACGGAGAGTGCAGAACTTTGTGATAGCTTCAACGCCTGTTTTGAACTCGTCGTAGGTGCAGAACTTTGTGGGATCATTTTCAACGTACTTGTCGATGAGAGCAGCTGTTTCGGAGATAAGCTCCTCAAAGTCAACGCTGCCAAGGAATTCGCTGAAAAGCTCATGGTACTGCTCAGTATATTCCTCATTGTCGAATATCCATGATACCATAGGTCTGTCGCTCATGCCGTTTGATACGGGAGTATCGATAGGCGAATTAACGGAAGAGGAAGCATTTCCGCCCATGAATGAACCGTAGGCAAGGTTGTAGTCCCATGGGATCATTGAGAGCTGTCCGTCCTCTTCGTAGAGGTAGTAGTTGTGTATCATCTGACCTGTGTAGCTGTCGCCGTTAACAAGGAAATCATGAACTACAAAGTATCTGATGACTTCCTCAACGTCAACTGTGCTTTCAAGGTCTGACTGCTCCAGAAGCGCTTTCAGTGAACGGATAAGGCGCTTCTTGTCAGCCTTGTCAACTGCTGTCTTTGCGTTATTGAAGATATTTGAGTAGCTGTCGATATCGTCGTCGGTATACTTCAGCTTTACGTCGTCGCTGCCCATGCCGAAGCCGCCGAAACCGCCCTTGCCGCCGTCGGAGTTTTCTCCGTCGCCGCCGAACATCTTTGAGGGATCGAAGTCGCCGAAGTCCTCGGGCATATTCTCTGGGTCGAAATCAGGCATCTCTCCGCCAAAGTCGGGCATATTACCGAAGTCCGGCATTTCACCGCCAAAATCGGGCATACCGCCGCCGAAGCCTGATGATGAGTCTTTATTATCGTCTGATTTGTCGGAGCTGTCTTTATTTTCGCTCTCGTTATTCATAAAATTCCCCATACTAAAGTCTTTGCCGTTTCCTCTGCCGCCGCCGAAGCTAAGTGCATCAGGCTTGTAGAGGTCGCCGTAGTTGCTGCCGTAGTTTCTTTCAAGGAATGACTCCTCGATAGCTTCCACAGCAAGATACAGTCCCCAGTCCTCACCGTTGACTGTGATGTAGGCGTAGCTGCAAAGGGGCGAATCAACGCCGAAATCATACATGAGGGTATAAGCCAGATAATCCTTCATGTAGGTATTATCCTGAATGATGTTGTTAAGGCAGAGCTTGTCAAGTCCGTGGTAGGTCTTGCCGTTTTCGTACTGGTCAAACTCTATCTTGAAGCTGTAACGGCTGCTGTTCATGTTCTTTACTGAGCTGAGGGAGGTATTGCCCTTGGCTCTGATACCAACATTTTTCACTGCTTCTCCGTCGATGACCAGATTGCAGGCTGAGTATTCCTCGCTCTCGCAGCCCTCGATGAAGCCGTCCCAGTCATTCATGACTATGTCGATGGTATGCACCCTTGAATGATCGAACAGCCTGTTCTCATAGCCGATGGCATGGGCTGTGGACTTTACGCCCAGAGCCTGACCGTTGCAGAAAATAAAGGCTATAACAAGAGTCAGGACCGTGACCGCGATGCATATCCTGTCTATGTTCTTATGTGCTGACATTATATCACACCCTTATCCCATGTAGTCGCCGTTGTAGCTTACGAGAACTGCGCTCTGTACACCTTCCATATCAGCAAGAGTGTTTACGAAATCTGTATTGTCGTCCTTGAGTCTGATCTCCATATTGAGCTCTACAGAGCCCTTCTGAGCAGTCTTGCTCTTTACAACGCATCTTTCTGTCTTGCCGTCGAGGAATGCCTTAGCCTTTGTCTCGCTGTCGTGACCGTCGCAGCGGATAACTACGATGTATGGGTTCTTGTGAGCCTTGCGGTTTACGAATACAAGGAGGATAACGCCGATGATGACGCTGCCGATAACTGCAAGCGGTATCATGCCTGCTGCAAGGACGATACCCACTGCGATAGACCAGAACAGGAATGCGATATCAAGGGGCTCCTTAATGGCTGTACGGAAACGGACGATAGAAAGTGCGCCCACCATACCAAGGGAAAGAACAACGTTGCTTGTAACTGCCAGGATAACAACTGTGGTTATCATTGTAAGTGCAACGAGAGTAGTACCGAAGCTTGCGGAGTACATAACTCCCGAATAGGTCTTTTTGTAAACGAGGAATATGAACATTCCCAGACCGAATGCAAGAATAATGGCGATAGCCATATCGAGAATGCTGACGCTGGTCACATTGTCGATAAAATTAGACTTGAAGATATCACTGAAACTCATAATAAATTACTCCTTTATGTTTTATCCGTAGATTCGACAGGCTGCGTATTTTGAAAAAGCTCCCTCGCGCCTGTCTGCAAGGGCAACTGCATCTCTGATTATGTCGGGCAGGAAGCAGTCCCACTTGACTTCGAGTATGATAGAGTCCGACACCGGAACTGTCACACAGTCGGGGTCAAGGAAATCCGTACATCTCATGCCGCCGCGCACGTTGTAGTCCAGCGTGACGCGGACATTTCCTGCGGGATAGATGAATGGTTCTCTGGTGTAGTCCACGATAGTTTTCGGAGCTATGCCCTGGGACTTCATTTTGGAGTAAAGCTCCCGTATGAGCTGATGCTCCGAATCAAGCATCCACTCCGTATCACCGTCAACTATGCTCTGCGCCTGCTGCGCTGTTAGGGGAGCGCTCTGCTTGTTGCCAAGGTGGTCTATCTTGCTTTTCTTTTCAAGATGAATGACCGAGGTATCACCGTTGTAGTATCTTATGCGGAATTTCTCACGGCGGCTCAGACCGTTGACCTTTTCCATAAGAGCCTTGTCTGCAAGATTATCGAAGTAAAGGCTGCGGATAAAATATTTTCCGTCTATGGCATGTGGATCATGGTATGCAACTGCGCTGAGTCTGTGGCGGATCGTTATCATGTCCGAGTAGTTTATCTCATGCTTTATCTCATGTCTGAGATCCATAGTTTTCACCTCTTTTCTTGTTATAGGCACGCACACAGACCAATGAAACGGGCGACCAAGCCTGCGTGCGTTTCATCCTATGCTTTAATTATAACTGTGAACGCTGAATTGAAACTGAAAACGGGTGTGAACAGGGTAAAACCCAAGTGAAAATTAAGTGAAATAATGGCAGTTGTTCATGATTTCAGCTTGAATTCAGCTATTTGTTGTATTATAATGTTATTAAAGGCTTTAAGGGGGAAACCAATATGAAAATACTTATAATAGAGGACGAAAAGGTACTTGCAGATTCGCTGAAGCTCATGCTGGAGTCTAAGGGCTTTGAAGCAGAGGCAGTCTATGACGGCGAAAGCGGCGAGCAGTACGCTATGCTGGGTATCTATGACCTCATAATCCTTGACATAATGCTGCCGAAAAAGAACGGCTATCAGGTGGCAAAGGCTGTCCGCAGCAAGCACAATACAACGCCCATACTTATGCTGACTGCCAAATCAGACGTTGATGACAAGGTGCAGGGACTTGATACAGGTGCGGACTACTATCTCACCAAGCCCTTTGACGCAAGGGAGCTCCTCGCCTGCGTGAACGCACTTCTCCGCAGACAGGGCTCACAGGTGAACGAGCTTGCCTTCGGCAATACCCGACTTGATATGGAATCGGCTTCCCTTATATGCGGCGAAAACAGTGTAAGGCTGTCCGCAAGGGAGTTTGAGGTCATGCGCATACTTATGACCTCGGGAACGAACCACATCTCAAAGGAGACCCTGCTGACCAAGGTATGGGGCTACGACTCCAATGCTGTTGAGAACCATGTGGAGGCATATGTGAGCTTCCTGCGGAAAAAGCTTGTGAGTATCGGCTCAGATGTGCGTATCGAAGCCATGAGGCGCTTAGGCTATCATCTGGAGTGTGAAGAAAAATGCTGAAACGGCTGAGGATAAAATTCATTGCAGTAATAATGAGCATCGTAACGGTGCTGTTCATTGTCATATTCGGATTTGTGCTGCATTTTACCACGCAGAATATACAGCGTGAGAGCATACAGATGATGCGGGCCATGGTATTCCGCCCGCCTGATGCAGTGCCCATGGGCAGACCCGATAATATGCCCGATAATATCCGCCTGCCCTTATTCACGGTGAATATATCCGATGACGGCAAGCTCACTGCATTCGGCAGCGACCTTTTTGACCTGAACGATGAGACCATGCTGAAAAAGCTGGTTGACGCTGTTGAGGAGAGAAAAAAGGATACGGGCATACTTCCCGACTATGACCTGAGATACATGAGAGACGAAAACGGCTTCAGAAAAGCCATAGTTTTTGCGGATATATCCAGAGAAAAGGCAATGATAAAGGGCTTTATCAGAAATTCCCTGATAATAGGACTTATAGGCTATGCAGCCTTTTTTGTAATAAGCTTGCTCCTGGCGAAATGGGTGACGAAGCCCGTTGAAAAGACATGGAATGAGCAGAAGCAGTTCATAGCGGACGCTTCCCACGAGCTGAAAACTCCGCTTACGGTCATAATGACAAACGCGGAGATGATGAGCGACAAGAGCTACTCCGAAAGCGACAGAGACGGCTTCACAAAAAATATCCTCTCTACGTCAAAGCGCATGAGGGGACTTGTGGAAAGTCTCCTTGAGCTTGCAAGGCTTGACAATAACAGGGCTGCCGTGAAGCTTGCCACCCTTGACCTCAGCAAGCTCATAAACGACAGTATACTGCCCTTTGAGCCGCTGTTTTACGAGAACGATATGGAGCTTGCAACTGATATCGATGACGAGATAAGCGTAGAGGGCGACAAGGACAAACTGAGACAGGTGATGAATATCCTGCTGGACAATGCCCTGAAATACTCCGACCCTGCGGATAAAGCCACGGTAAAGCTGAAACGTCAGGCTGCGAACTGCGTCCTGTCTGTGTCGGGGCTGGGAACACCGCTGACAAAGGAAGAGCTTGAGAACATCTTCAAGCGGTTCTACCGCGTAGATCAGGCAAGAAACGACGGTCAGAGCTACGGTCTGGGACTTTCCATTGCCGAGAGCATAGTCGCTGAGCATAACGGCAAGATATGGGCTGAGAGCAGTAACGGGTACAATACCTTCTATGTATCTCTGCCTCTCACAGCCAAACAGGAATGACCCGAAAACGCCGAAATTAAGGGAGAAAAAATTTTTTTGAGATTTTTTTGAAAAAAAGGTGAGAGTTTTTGCATTCTCATACGTCTAATAAGTGAACGGAAAAATAAAGGGGATATCTGTGCCCCTCCGATGCCCTGCATATATATCTTTCACTGCATAAGTGATAAAGGAAGCGGGATGATATTTTGGATTATACTATCAGCATAACAAACAAATGCAATCTCAGATGCAGCTATTGCTATGAAAGACATCTGAACACGGAATACGGCTGCATAAACGATGAGACAAGAGACAGGATCGCAGATTTCATAAACAGCCGCGCCAATGCGGGAACGGTCTATCTTTTCGGCGGAGAGCCTCTGCTTTACAAGGATACCGTAAAGTATTACTGCGAGAATATAACCGCAAAGGAGTTCGTCATCACTACTAACGGTACCCTCCTTGACGAGGAGTTCATAAAGTGGTGTGCGGACAGAAAGGTCATTATCAATATGTCCCATGACGGCAGGGAGTGTACCGACCGCGGCGCTGATACTGCGCTTCTTGACGCCAATCTGAAGCTGCTGCTGAAATATCAGCCCGAGACCCTTGTACAGCTTGTCTATACGGAGCAGACGCTGCCGAAGCTTTACGACAATGTCATGTACCTTAAAGGAATGGGCGTAAAAAAGGTATCTGCTGCAATGGACGCCTTCCTCGTCCCCGATGATCCCGACAGCTTCGGCGACGTTTTAAGGGAGCAGTGGCGCAGGATAGCCGAGATACCCGATCTTTTCCTGTATGAGCTGGCTGTAAAGAAGAAAAATATCAAAGAAAACAAGCGGAGTCTTTGCGAGATATGCAAAAAGAAGATATTTATAAACTGGGACGGCACCTTTTACCCCTGTGTACAGTTCCAGAACATACCCGAATACCGCTGCGGTGATGTTTTTGTGGGCATTGAAGCCGAAAAGGCAAGAAAGGAGCACCCCGATTATTCAATGGTATCGGAGAGGTGCAAAGGCTGCGAGATAGCTGAATACTGCCGAAATTCCTGTGCCTGCCGAAAAATGGCTACAACAGGCACTGTAAGGGATATTTCGGAAGCAGCCTGCATGGAGGAGCAAGTGCATATCCTGACAGCGCTTGAAATAATATCTAAAGAAAACGGAGGTAAGGAAAAATGAGGAAATTTACAAAAGAGATAGCATCGCTCTTAGCGACTGTAACTGTCAGCGCTTCTGTAAACGCTGCCAATATTCAATCGGAAGAGCTCGTCGTGCAGCTTGCAGGTCAGGCAGTGAATCCCGACAGCATATCAGAGCCTCTGTCCGAGGAAATCCCAGATACCGCAGGTATAGTAGCTCCCCCTGATATATATACAGAGCCCGAAACAACTATACCGCCGCTTATGGGAGACATTGCACCCGAAACTACTACCACCACAACAACTGTGCCGCCGCTCATGGGTACTTTTGTTACAACAATGCCTACAACGACCACAGAGACGATACCGTCGGTGGCAGGCGGATTCTTAGAACCTGCTACGACCACCACCACAAGCACTTCTTTACCGCCGTTTGTTGGTACAATGACAGCTGCAACCACTACAACGGTTGTGACCACTACCACCACTTCTGAGGAAGAAATACCGCCTCTTATGGGAGAGATGGCATATGTCCCGGGCGACGTAAACGGTGACTATGAATTCAATGTTGCGGATATCGTAGCGCTTCAAAGATATATCCTTCATATGCCCGAGTCAAATATCAATGACTGGTATATGGCAGATCTTTGTGAGGACGGAGAGATAAACATATTCGACCTTGTGGTAATGAGACGCGAGCTTCTCCGTCATATGAGATACAGCGATACCTCGGTCTTTGACAAATAATGTGTGTTCATGACTGCTTTAAGCAAAAAAACGTCCCCCTTTTTGATAAAAGGGGGACGTTTCATTATTGCTGCTTTCAGCGGATATTTAATTCAGAGGCGAATAATCGCCGAAGGAATAGCGTCTGCCGACTTCTGTCCAGTTCTTGGAATTGAAGTTGTTTACTGCGGCGTTATATTCCTCCTCGCTGACATATTCATTGTCAACGTCATAGTAGTATTTCTGCGGATCCTCGGGATAAGCAAATTTACTCATTTGCTGTACATGCTGTACATAATGATCCTCGAATTTGCCTATAAACGCAGAGAATGAATCTGAGAAGTACTCCTTATTGATGCCCTCGGAAAAGCCGATGAGATTCTCGTCTTTGCACAGCAGGAAGGTACCGTTTCTGCCGAAGTTTTCAACAACTATATTGCCCACTATATGTGCGGAGCCGTCCTCGAAATAGTAGATATATGAACCGTAGTTGGTATTTGCCGAGATCAGGAGCTCGGGAGTTCCGTCGCCGTCCAGATCCTGAAGATCCCAGCGTGAATCACTGTTGTACTGGTCGGAGTTCATAAAATCCTTCAGTACGTATCTGTATGCAATATCATAGCTTGAAGCGACGCCGTGTGTATCTTCATATTCGCTGCGCAGCAGACGTGCCGCATAGCCGTTGCCGAAATGAAGCTCATAAGGCTTGGATTCCACATAATAAGCGCCATTCGCCTTGAAGTTATTGCCTGAGAAATCAAGCCTCGGTATTTCTGTGCCGCCTATTTCCTCAATGAATTCTGTGATCTTTCCTGTAGTGACTCTGCCGTTATTGTCGGTATATGTGTAGGTCGCATCGCTGTTTATCTGTACTGTACCCTTGGTTTCGATGGAATTCTGATCACTGAGATCGTTTACGCTTGATTCCTGATACTTCCATGTTCCCACGAAGCGGTCGATGAATGATGTATCGGTGTTTTCGCCATTGGCTGCGTCTGTATTTGTTACTGTTGCTGTATCTGCCGATGAAGCAGTTGTAACTGTTGTGACCTTGATGGTCGAGCCGTTTTTGTCTGTGGAAACTATATTTGTACCTGTTCCTGTTGAAGATGTGACTGTGACAGCAGGTGTCACACCGCCGCCTCCGCTGGGCTTGGTGTTCCTTTTCAGCATTACCGTGCTTCCGATAGCGATGCCTGCGATGAGCAGTATGGAAGCCGCTGTGCTCAGAGGAGCAAGCCATGCAGGTCTCCTGCTGTGCTCTACGCCCTCTACGGTGTCGTTTTCAGTCATTTTTATATTTTTATCTCTCTTTGTTCCATTCTCTTCTGCCCGCATTTTTATGAACTTCTTTTCGCTCTTGGCAAATATCCTATCCAGCTGTTCATCTGATATTTCGGGGCATTTTTCGATAAGTCTTTCCATTGGATCATTCTCCGCATTCTCAAGAATATCGAATATGTTTTTCTCTTTCATTATTGCTCCCCCTTATCTTCCGATTCCGACTTCCGCAAGCTTAGTGCGCAGCTTGTCCATAGCGCGGGAGCATCTCTGTCTGACTGCCGTTGCAGTCATGGAAACGCTCTCTGCTATTTCCTTGGAATTTCGGTTATAGTAGAATTTCTGTATAAGTATGGTCGAATCAGGCTCTCCCAGTTCATCTATCTTATCGAGGAGCACACGGCGGAGTTCCGAGCGGTCAACGCGTTCGTCAACGCTGAAGTCCGAGACAAGCTCTCTCATATCGTCCTCGTCGGTCTCGGATATATGGCTTCCTCTTGCGGTAAGGCTGCGGAAGTAGTCGATCGCCTTTCGTTTTGCTATAGTTGCTATAAGAAATTTTATGTCATTTTCATATGACAGATCATACTCACATTTCATAAAGAGATCGGCAAAAACGTCGCTGACACATTCCTCTATATCTTCGTTTGTGCCGCAGCCTCTCAGCTTATTGTAGGCGATAGCATAAACGTATCTGCCATATTCCTTGACGAGAGCTTTATGACAGTCGACAGGTGATCTCTGCATCATTGCTGTCAGTTCTCTGCTTGTCATTTTCATTCCTCCTGCGATTTATTTTGTAAGATCGGCCTTTCATAAACAACAATCGGAACCGTGTATCCAAGTGTTACATTGCGGGCATTATTTTTGAAAAATCATCATAACTTAATTGTATCAGATTAGCAGGCGAGTTTCAATAAAAAATGTTGTAAATATGCTTTTTGAAAAATTAACACTTCAACTATTGAAATTGTTCATGGTATTGGTTATAATGTATATATGAGCAATGCGGCAAAAATGCTGCGTACTCAAAAAAGGTATCCGTTTCGGATACATGGGAGGGTCAAACATGAGAACACACAAAAAAAGCATTCTGTCTGCTCTTGTCTCGGCGGCGGTGCTTACTGCAAGCTTTCCGATGCAGACTGCCAAAGCAGATATCGTCATCGACCACGATTGCAGCGGCGTTGACAAGGGCTACTACTACGAGATCAAAAACAACGACAAGGACAGCCAGCCCGAATTCCTTATTGATGTGCTTGGCGGTTACAGCTGCAATTGGGATAACGATGAGGACTTTATGGTACAGCGAGGGCCTAAGTTCACCGAGCCCGTAAATTATACCGAGCTGAAGAATTACAGCTGCAATTTCTGGAAATCCGTGGACATTGAAAAATTCAAGGACGAAGATGAGGGCTATGTAAGGTTCGGCTTCAGAATGAAAAATACCAAGGGCGATACGTTCACCATAATGGAATATGAGGACGTGGCAAGCAGCAAAGTGCTGAGCACCGAGGACGGATACAGTGAGATCGGCACCTGCTATGCAAGAGAGGCTCTTAATTATAATAGTATAACCGATATGACCAAGAAAGAGTGGTACACTATATACTCAAAGGAAAATGAGGACAATACCAAGTCGGTAATATGCAGCAGAAAAGTCCCTTTCAGCAAGGGAGACTATCAGAACCTGTGCCTTTCCGATATACTTCAGGCAGTAGCTGATGCAGGCATTGATCCCGGAGATCTTACAGGCGTGAACATCTTTGTTGAGGGGGCTCACTCAAAGGGCAGCGCAAGAGTTTTTACAAGCTATTATAAAGGAGATACCAGACCTGATAAAGTCTGGGAGGACTGGGAAGATCCCGAGGCTCCCATTATTTTAAAGGGCGGAGATTACGGCATCCGCACAGGATATTATTACAAGCTTACCCAGCTGAGAAATGGCGGATATATGGAAGTACTTTCACCGTCCCTTTTCAAGGCAGAATGGGATTCAACAGATATGCCATACCATTATGACGGCCCCACATTCGGACGCGGCAAGAGCTACGATCAAGGGCAGTCCTACAAAGCTGTTTCGGGTTCATCTGTGGATTATACCATGAATTTTGATGCTGAGGGCTCTTATTTTGTTGAGACCTATGCGAGAATGGTCGGTCCTGATCTTCCCGAATACGAACTTGATACAGAGGTACATATCGTAGATGCCATCAATGAATGGGTCAAAAGAGACTGGGACGAGACGATCGGTGAAGTGACCGCTGACGGCAAGAAATATGAGGCACATGAATGCTCGGTCACTAAGATCGGTACGGGATCGCCTCAGAAAACCGAGACCTACTATTTCATAAGCGAGGACGCCGAGGAAAACGGCAAAAAGGGAACAGTTACCGTTAAGCACGACCTTGCACCGTTTATGGAGTTCCTCCATGATCACGGAGCTATTCTCGGTGAGCCCGACTGTATACTTGTCCGTCTGGACGGCGATGTATCAAAGGGTACCGCAGAGCTTGTGAAGAACGAGGTGACCATACCCGACTTTATTCCCGATGACCATGAATATGACAAGGAAAAAAGAAGGATAGCTCTCGGCGGCATTAATACCGAAACTACCGTATATGGTGAGGATTACAGGATCGTAGGCTCGGAATCGACCATGAAGGGCTTCAAGGGCGAAAAGATAGACTGCGATTGGCAGCTTATCCCGTCGAAAAGCCCCGGAGTTGATATGGATGAATCTCCTCGCCGCTTCTACATCGGAGGTGAAAGGATACAGAATTCGGACGGCTCTATCGGCTATATCGAAAAGGACAGCCTGCTCATAGATTATGAGATAGATATGGGTGAAGTGACCTCAACGAAGAAGAAGCCCGCATGGATCATCGGCGGAACTATAATCTGCGGCAAGATCTTTGATAATGTTGAGCTCACCGAGGACGATTACAGTTCTACTACCATAGTTGTTGCAGATAAGTGGGACGGAGATCCTCTGAATGCACTGGGACCGCTGTACAGTACTCACCGTGATGCCGAGGAGTTCGGTGTTATCGAGTCAAACGGAGTAAAATATGATGCGGTGAAGATACTTCCCAAGGACAAGAGCAAAAACTCTCCTTACATCGTGCTTATGCGTCAGGAGCAGTTGGAAGCTGTCGATGCTGCTGATGTTCCCGAGGGATACAGCCGTTATGCAGGAACTATAGACGCAAGGGATATCGTTGATAAGATAAACGACCTTGGCTACAGGACATTCAGCATTGGCTCAGCTTATTTCTCACTTACGACAGTCCGCAATGAGGGCTCTGCTACAGTCGGAAAGGCAGAATTAAGACGTGTACCGAGTGATGATACGGTATTCACTGCCGAAGATGTTCAGAAGCTTTCCGATTTTATTCTCGGAAAAGACCCGTATATACCGTACCTGACGAGCTACGATCTGAACGGTGACGGCGTATGGGATTCATTTGATCTTTGCGCTATGAGAAAAAGAGTTGAAAAGTAAAAAACAAAGCAGGCATAAAGTTAATCTTTATGCCTGCTTTTTATGTTGCATGAGATCATTCTTCCTCGGGTACCTTTATCTCGCCCACGATCGGTACAGGGTCAATGCCCTGCTTGGTGTAGTAATCCGAGAGAGCTGCGCGGACAGCCTGCTCAGCCAGAACAGAGCAGTGTATCTTGACTGCGGGAAGTCCGTCGAGAGCCTCCACAACAGCCTGATTTGTCAGCTTCAGCGCGTCATCGATGGATTTGCCCTTGATGAGCTCGGTCGCCATTGAAGATGTGGCAACTGCCGCACCGCAGCCGAATGTCTTGAACTTAACGTCTGTAATGGTATTATCGTCTATTTTGAGATACATCTTCATGATATCTCCGCATTTTGCGTTGCCGATCTCTCCGACGCCGTCTGCGTCCTCGATCTCACCCACATTTCGTGGATTTGAAAAATGGTCCAGAACCTTTTCACTGTACAGCATAATATATATTCTCCTTTATTATTCGTAATCTTCGCCCTTCATCATTCTTTCCCATACGGGAGACATAGCACGCAGGCGCTCAACTATTTTCGGCACTACTTCAAGAATGTAGTCAACGTCATCGTCGGAGACGTCCTCCTCAATGGAAAGGCGCATAGAGCCGTGAGCAACGGCGTGTTTGAGTCCCAGAGAGAGCAGAACGTGGGACGGGTCAAGTGAGCCCGATGTGCAGGCAGAGCCAGATGAAGCACAGATACCGTTCATATCCAGCATGAGCAGCAGGGATTCGCCCTCGATGCCCTCAATGGAAATATTGAGATTACCGGGCAGGCGCTTGTCCCTGTCGCCGTTAAGACGGGTGTAGGGCAGCTTCAGTATGCCGTCGATAAGCTTGTTTCTGCGTGGAGTGATGACAGCAGCCTTTTCAGCGATATTGCGTGTTGCAGCTTCAATGGCGACTCCCAGACCTACGATAGCGGGAACATTTTCCGTACCTGCACGCTTGCCGCGCTCCTGACCGCCGCCGTGGATAAGGTTGGGGAGTATCAGTCCCTTGCGGACATAGAGAGCGCCGATGCCCTTCTGAGCGTGTATCTTGTGACCTGAGAGGGACAGCATATCTATGCCTTGCTTGTGGACGTCTATCTCAACGTGTCCCACAGCCTGAACCGCATCAGTATGGAAAAGCACGCCCTTTTCCTTGCATATTGCGGCTATCTCGTCAATGGGCTGGATAGTGCCTATCTCGTTGTTTGCATACATTATAGTAACAAGGGCAGTATCCTCGCGGATAGCATTTTTTATATCCTGCGTGTCGATGAGTCCCTTGTCACTGACGGGGATATAAGTCACCTCGAAGCCGTGCTTTTCAAGGTATTCCGTTGTATGGAGCACAGCGTGGTGCTCGAATACAGATGTGATGATGTGTTTTTTGCCCTTTTTAGCCATGAGCTCCGCAGTGCCCTTGATAGCCCAGTTGTCGGACTCGGAACCGCAGCTTGTGAAGTATATCTCGCGGGGCTCTGCACCCAGAGCCTTTGCCACCTTTTCACGGGCGGTCTCAACTGCACGCTGAGCGTCGCGCCCCAGCTTGTAAATGCTTGAAGCGTTGCCGTAGCCCTCACGGAAATGGGGGAGCATAGCTGCGAGAACTTCCTCCGATACCGCTGTAGTAGCGGCATTGTCGGCGTATATAAAACGTTTTTCCATATTTATCCTCCGGATCGTTTGAAGTATTCCTATTGACTTAGTATATTATAGCATGAAGCTTTTGGAAATGCAAGGGGTGTTACCCCTGTGAAACAAAACACGGCTGATGTTTAATTCCACGTTTTAGCGCAAAGTTGAGAGTTGAGAATTGAGAGTTGAGAATTGAGAGTTGAGAGTTGAGAGTGTAGGGGCTGGCGTCCTCGACAGCCCGACATTCTCCACACGAATTATGAATGACAATGAGTAGGGGCGAATATCTTCCGTCCGAAATGCAGTGAACGACCATGACCTGACAAAGGAACACAGTCCCTTTCTTACTGTAGTATAATAAGTAAAAGCAGAATTTTTAGTTATAGGCAAAACCTATAACTGGGTATCGGAATTATATGTTGGACAAATATATAATTCCGATGTATAATATAGACATACCAAACGAAAGGAGAGGTACAATGAAACAACTGAATATGCTTGACCGTCTCCGCTCTATCGTCAGAGGAACGGACCGAATGTGCGGTCAGCGATGTATCTGACAATTTTTAAGTGCGAATAAATCATTAAAAATCATTAATTATGAATATAAATTCTTATTTTTCAGGAGGAAATTACAATGGCTAATAATAAATTACATTTTGAGACACTTCAGCTTCACGTTGGACAGGAGCAGGCAGACCCTGCAACAGACGCAAGAGCAGTACCGATCTATGCGACTACATCTTACGTTTTCCATGATTCACAGCATGCCGCAGACCGCTTTGGCTTAAAGGACGCAGGCAACATCTACGGCAGACTGACAAACTCCACACAGGACGTTTTCGAGAAGAGAATAGCAGCTCTTGAGGGCGGTATCGCAGCTCTGGCAACAGCTTCAGGTGCAGCTGCTATCACATATACGATTCAGGCACTTGCCAAGGCAGGAGAGAACATCGTAGCTTCCAAGACTATCTACGGCGGCACATACAATCTCCTTGCACATACACTCCCACTTTACGGCATAACAACAAAGTTTGCAGACCCAGACGTTGAGGGCAGCTTCGAGGCGGCTATCGATGAGAACACAAAGGCGCTCTACATCGAGACTCTCGGCAACCCCAACTCCAACGCTATTGACATTGAGAAGATAGCAAAGATAGCACACGCACACAATATCCCTCTCGTAGTTGACAATACATTCGCAACTCCATATCTTGTGCGTCCTATCGAGTACGGCGCAGACATCGTTGTACACTCCGCTACAAAGTTCATCGGCGGTCACGGTACAGCTATCGGCGGCGTTATCGTAGACAGCGGCAACTTCGACTGGGCAGCTTCAAAGCGCTATCCATGGGTATCCGAGCCCAATCCAAGCTACCACGGCGTAAGCTTCACAGCAGCAGTGGGCGCAGCTGCATTCGTTACATATATCCGTGCAATACTTCTCCGTGACACAGGAGCTACAGTTTCTCCGTTCCACGCATTCATCTTTTTACAGGGACTTGAGACCCTTTCGCTCCGCGTAGAGCGCCACACAGAGAACGCAAAGAAGATAGTTGACTATCTTGCAAAGCACCCACAGGTAGAGGCTGTTCACCACCCCTCACTCAGCTCCGAGAAGAGCCATGAGGTATACAAGAAGTACTTCCCCAACGGCGGCGGCAGTATCTTCACCTTTGATATAAAGGGCACAGAGGACGACGCAAAGAAGTTCATCGACAACCTTAACATATTCTCGCTCCTTGCAAATGTAGCAGACGTTAAGTCACTGGTTATCCACCCTGCTTCAACAACACATTCACAGCTCACAGAGGCTGAGCTTGCAGAGCAGGGAATCAAGCCCAACACGATCAGACTCTCCATCGGTACAGAGCATATCGACGATCTTATTGCAGCACTTGACGGTGCATTTGCAGCCATAAAGTAAAAAAACGAGCCCGAAAGAAGCAACCTCGCGCTTCTTTCGGGCATTTCTGTTTTTACGCAGCTAATATTATAACATTTTTTTAAGATTTTTTCAATCAACAACACATACAATATTTTCGGGGAATTATTGTGAGTTTTACCGCTTTCAAAAACTTGATTTTGGTAATAAAATGAAGTATAATAATAGTATAAAGTGCTTGCGGCAAGCCTCTCATTATGCCTCTAAGCACGTATCGTACATATGTATTCGCAATAACAGCAGCATTATGATATGCTGTAAAAACATGAAAAGGAGTTATATTATTATGGCTTTTAAAGTAATGGGCGTAACAGCAGGAAGAAAAGACAGCAACAGTGAGATATTGACCAAGGAAGCTTTGCTTGCCTGTCAGGAAATGGGCGCAGAGGTATCCATGATCAATTTAAGAGATTTTGATCTTCTTGACTGTACGGGCTGTACATCATGTACCATGGGTATGTCCATGGGAAAGAACACAGGATGTTCACTGAAAAACAAGGACGATAAGGACAAGATAATGAAGGTCATGCTGGATCAGGACGCTGTAATATTCTCAGCTCCTACATATGCTCTCATGCCCTCATCGCTGTTCCTTAAATTCATGCACAGAAACTTGGCTTATGAGGCAGCATTCCTCACCAAGATAGGCGCTATCGCACACCGTGACCGTGTCGGAGCTATCATAGCTGTAGGCGGTTCTTACCGTTCATGGCAGTCTCTTGCCCTTGAATGTATGCAGATAACCACAGTAACAAACAGCTTCAAGGTAGTTGATATGTATATGGCAACTGCTGTTCCTGCACCTGCACAGGTGCTTCTCCACGAGGAAAAGCTTGCCCGTGCGAGAGAGATAGGACAGAATGTAATGAAGGCTCTGAATACTCCTCCTGCCGAGCGCAAGTGGCTGGGTGATCCGGATACAGGCTGGTGTCCCAACTGCCACAGCAACAGTCTCTGCCTTGGCGATGTTCAGTGGAAGGGTCTCAGATATCCTATCGAATGTACTGTCTGTGGAGCAGGCGGCGACCTTGAAAAGACTCCCGACGGCAAGTGGAAATTCGTTATCGCACCAAACGGTCTGGAGCGTGACCGTACCACAGAGGAGGGACGCGGCATACACTGTGACGAGATCGCAGAGGTGCAGGGCGGATTCTTTATGAATCCCGAGAATATGGGCATAGTTGCACAGAAGCTGGAGAAGTACAAGAAGATACAGTTCAAAGGTTTGGAATAATTACAAGAGGGCGTGATTAAGATCACGCCCTTTTTGCGTAAATAAAAAAACTTTGATTATTTTGGCTGTTAGTGTTGCTTTATTCGGGTTTATATGTTACAATAAAAAGGCTGTGAGCAACAGCTCCGTTGTTCATAAAAAGTTTACATTTTTCTCCGCACATTGTATGGGCTCCATACGTTAAGCTTTATGGCGGAGCGGAAGATGTTTCTTCCACAATGATCAGAAAGAGGAATCCAAATGATTATACATACATCAAATACAGTGCAGGAGCTGTCTGCGTAATGGCTTATAAGATCAAAAAGGAAAGAGTCGTTCTGGCGGCAGGCATCGCTGCGGCAGTATTGATCGTAATGATGGCAGTCATAATTGCTATTGCCTTAAAGGGCGGAAGATCAGAAAAGAACAGCGTGTTCTCTGAGCAGACCACAACTGCTGAAACTACCCTTACCACAACTTCGACGGTCACGACAACGATCATGACAACTACTCAGCCTGTAACTACTATCGCCCATATCGACGAACCTGAGTGCAGGGGCGCAGCTCTTTATGCTATGGGCGGAAAAAAGATGCTCTACAGCGACCATATTGACGATAAGGTGGCTCCCGCGAGCCTGACCAAGCTGCTGACAGCGGCTGTTGCGCTGAAATACGTGAATGCCGAGGCAGTATTCCGGGTAGGCTCAGAGCAGGCGCTGGTCCATGAAAATTCCAGCCTCTGCGGAGTTGTCTCAGGTGACGAGCTGACCCTGCGGGACCTTATTACGGGCCTTCTGATGTCGTCGGGCAACGACGCGGCGTACACCATAGCTGTTTCCACAGCCCGTGCTCACAGCCATGACCCCGATATGACCGATTACGAAGCCGTTGATTATTTCTGCGGCATGATGAATTCTTTTGCGGAGTTCATAGGCATGGAAAAGAGCCATTTCAGTACTCCCGACGGCTGGGACGACGCCGATCAGTATACCACGGTGTCCGATTTGCTGATACTGACGGAATATGCTCTGTCAGTGCCTGAGATAAGCGATATAGTGGGAGTTTACAGCAAGGATGTGGTCATTTCCTCGGGCAAGCCCCTTTCTTGGACGAACTCCAACGAGCTGCTTGATCCCAACGGCCCCTATTACACTGAGGGTGTTTGCGGCGTAAAAACAGGAACCACAGATGTTGCGGGAAACAGTCTCATTGCAGTTTACAAAAAGAACCGCAGGACGTATATCTCGGTCGTTGTTGGCTGTAATACGGACGATGAGCGATATCAGCTGACTAAGGAGCTTCTTTCACACTGCGAATAACGAAAAAAGTATGCTTTAACAAATAACGGGATTCCAAAGGGAGTATACTCCCTTTGGTCAGATCAAGAGCTGACAGCCCTTGCAGGGTTCGGGGCAGCGCCCCGAATACGATAGGCGCTCCGCAAGGGTGAATTTCAAAAACAGTCCAGTGGACTGTTTTTGAAAGAGGGACGCCCTGCAAGTGAGGGCGTCCCTTAAAACTGATATTCGATAAAAAAGGCGTGATAAAATATCACGCCTTTTTTACATATTAACAGCGGCCGTATAAGCCGTAGAAAAAGCAATTTGCAGATTGAAACCGCCTGTATATGCATCGATGTCGATGACCTCGCCTGCGAAATACAAGCCCTTTACCAGCTTGGACTCCATGGTTTTGGGATTTATCTCCTTTGTGGAGATGCCGCCGCTGGTGATGATAGCCTCGTCGATAGGTCGGAAGCCCGAAATCCTTACGGGAAAGGCTTTTATAAGCTCCCCGAATCTGCGGCGCTGCTCCTTTGTTATGCCGTTTATCTTCTGCTCGGGAGCTATTCCTGACAGTCTTACAGCTACGGGTATGAGCTTTGCGGGCAGGAGCTTTCTTATGCCGTTCTGGAAGTCGCGGTTGAGGTTCTCCGCAAAATCCCGCTGTATCCTTGCGTCAAGCTGCTCAGGTGAGAGGGCAGGCTTCAAGTCTATGAGGAGCTTGTACCTGTTTGGCTGCATATCACGTATATGGGAGCTTGCGCTGAGCACCAGCGGTCCCGAGACTCCGAAGTGAGTGAAGAGCATTTCCCCCAGCTCACTGTATATGCATTTTTCGCCGTCCATGAGCTTCAGGGTGACATTGCGCAGAGAGAGTCCCATCATCTCGGCGCAGTATTTGTCTGGAGAGGTGAGAGGTACAAGGCTTGGCTTCAGCTCCGTTACAGTATGCCCCAGAGCTTCTGCGAGGGTGTAGCCGTCGCCTGTGGAGCCTGTGGCGGGGTAGGACTTTCCGCCGCAGGCAATAAGTACAGAGGGTGCAGAATACTCCTCGCCGCCTGCCTTAACGCCGCAGACAGCTCCGTTTTCCGTGAGTATCCGTGTAACGCGCTTGTTTATCACCTTGACGCCCAGCTCTTTCATTTCTCTCGCAAGGGCGTCGGCGATATCGTTAGCGCAGTCGCTGACAGGGAAGACCCTGTTTCCGCGTTCGGTCTTTAAAGGCACTCCGAGCTCTTCAAAGAATCCCATGGTGCTTTCTGCGTCGAAAACTGAGTAGGAGCTGTACATAAAACGAGGATTTACAGGAATATTTTTCATGTGTTCCTCAACAGAGCTGTTGTTGGTCACGTTGCAGCGTCCCTTACCTGTTATGCGCAGCTTCCTGCCCAGCTTTTCGTTTTTCTCAAAAAGCGCTACCTTTTTCCCGAAGCGAGCCGCCTGTACCGCTGCAAAACAGCCGGCTGCTCCACCGCCTATAATAATGATATCGGTCATCTTGATTTCCTTTTGAACGTGCCGTATGCGCGTTTGAATAAATATCCTTTTATTCGGGCATTATACTTTCGGAGGTGATATTATGCCCCATAAAACGGACGAGGACGTAAAAATATACATTCCAAAGGATAATGCTGCTTCCGCAGAGGACAAGCCTCAGCCTTCCTCCTTACAGTCTGAGCAGCGTCCGTAAAAGACGGTCTGCGAATAATCAATGGAGAAGCCGTGCTCTCTCTCGATATGCTCTGTAAGCTCCGCAAGGTGGCTGCAGTCGAGATGAATGAGCTTGCCGCAGCCGAGACATTTGAGGTGAAAATGGCTGCGGCACTTTTCTTCGTCCTCTATATACTGATAGCAGGCGCTTGTCTTGCCGTCAAATGCATACTTGCGCACCAGTCCCTGTTCAACGAGACGGTCCAGCTGCCTGTATATGGTGGCAACTCCCACAGGAGTTCCTTCAGCCGATAAAAAGGCACTTATTTCCTGTACATTTGTGTGCTTTTCCTTGTTGTTTATCAGATATGTGAGCAGATTCTCCTTCTGCCTGGTATTATAGCCTGAATCCTTCTTCATTACTGCCTCCGTCCAGCCGTATAATGTTCTGTTAATTCCGATTATATCACGATTTGGCTGACTTGTCAACGGCGAAATACAGCTTTTTTCATTAAAATCTCCCGCAATTATTGGTGAGAGCACATTGCGGTTATATGTTGACATTGTAGCAAAATGGTAGTATAATGTATATATTAATGGTAAAAAGTATATATAATGTGATTAATATGCTTTTGCCAAATATATTATTGGGGGGAACATTATAATGTTCAAAAAGAAAATAAAAACATTGATAAGTGTGGCAATGGCTGACTTAATGCTTATGGCATCTGGGGTGAATGCATATGCTGTCAGTCTCGGAGATATCAACAGCGACAATGCGATAAATGCTGTCGACGCTTCCGATATACTTGCGGAATATGCCCGCGTGTCCACCAATCAGAAGTCTCAGTTCACTGAGGAGCAGCAGAAAGCGGCAGACGTTGACAACAACGGCTTTATCAATGCCGTAGACGCCTCTCAGATACTTTCGTTCTACGCTTATAGGGCTACAAGCGGAACTATGGAGTTTGAGGCTTATCTGAAGAATCCGCCTGCCACCACAACAAAAGCAACTGCAACAACAACGACTACCACCACTGCTACAACTACTACGACCACCACAACGACCACTGCCCCTGTAAAGGATACAAATATTGTGGGCGAGTGGGCTATGGAAGACTTTTCAAGTGATAGTATAGGCGCTTCGGTGCTTGTTTTCAAAGAAGACAAATACGGCAGCCTGTATTATGACACATCGAAATTGATGACTATCAATAACGACGGACTGACCATAGAGGACTCTACTATCCCAAGCGTATTCTTCTCAAGAGATAATGATATATTCATTATCCTTTACCGCGGACACAAGATAATGGAAATGAAGTGCCTTGAACAGGGTGAGGGATATTACGGAAAATACCACCTGTATGGCGGCGAGTTATATGATTCTCTGGTAGAAAACCTCACAAGCGATAAGGACATGGATCCAAGTACACTGGATTTGTCTGTTGTCTTTGATGAAGGCTACAGTGAGGTGTGGATAAACAATGTATTCAAATATGAGAATACAGATATTACAATAATATTCAGTGAGACCAACGGTTTCTTTGAAATGGAAGGCAAAGAGGGATATGTGTATTACACTATCGATGGTGATACCCTTACCATCTGGGACGATGAAACTGTTGAGCCCATTACATACAATAGAGTAAAAAAATAATATCTGATATCATTTCAGGGGGGAAAATACAATGTTCAGAAAAACAATAAGCAAAGCTTTAAGTATAGTTATGGCAGATGTCATGCTTATGACAGCGGTCTTTACAGCTTCCGCAGCAGGTCTCGGCGACGTTACGGGTGACAGTGCCATAGATGCGGTAGACGCTTCGGAGATACTTGCGGAGTATGCCCGTAAATCGACAAATCAGGCTTCAACGCTTACAGAGGAGCAGCAGAAGGCAGCTGACGTAGACAAAAACGGCAGCATCAATGCTGTGGACGCTTCACAGGTGCTTTCGTTCTACGCCTATAAAGCCACAAGCAGCGGTGAGACAGTGGGCTTTGAGGAGTTCCTTGTTGATCCGCCTGCCACCACCACAAAGGTCACAACAACTGCTGTAACGACAACGACAACAACTACTGCCACAAAGGTAACTCCCGAAGCTGCACTGGTAGGCAGCTGGCTTCCAGAACCTGATGAGGGAGAAGAGCCCGATTCCGATGGAGAGGGCATTGCTTTCACAGAGGACGGACATATCTCCATGTTCTTTGACACATCGGAAAAGTTCATTTTCCGTGAGAACGGACTGCTCTATAATGATAAGGTATATCCGTATGATATGCTGAAATGGGACGGCGATAATGTTTCTTTGACCGAAGATGATAAGACCCTGTTCGAGATGAGACGCACCGAAAAGGGCAGCGGCTATGACGGAAAATACGTTGTTTACGGCGGCGATATGTATCAGGGCATGCTGATAATCCTCCTGCTTTTGCAGACCAAGGACATAAGTGCTATAACCATTACTGCGGAGTTCAGCGGCGACCACAGCGAGATGTGGCTCAATAACTTCATGGAGTATAAGGTGGACGGCAATACTATTGAATTTGTACTGCCTGTTGAGGGCGATGCTGAACAGAAAGGCAATAATAAGCTGGAGTTCACAGTGGACGGCGATACTCTTGCCTTAACATCAAAGTCTGACGATAACTCAGAGCCTAAAACGGTTATTCTTCACAGAGTAAAGTGATATAAAAAGAGCAGTTGAAAAACTGCTCTTTTTTTGTATAAGGGTGTGAGGTTTCGGCGCTTTTCTTCGTGTAATATATGAATGGCAGAGAAATGCCAATTTGGAAAGGAGTATCTCAATGGATAACGGTGCAAGTAGCTACCGCCGTTTCCGCGAGGAGGGCGACAGGGAAGGGCTCGCCGAGATAATCAGATATTACAAGGACGGTCTTATATTATATCTGTTCAGTATCGTGGGAAATATCCATACAGCCGAGGACCTTGCCGAGGACACATTTGTGCTTCTCGGTACGAAAAAGCCCCGTGACAAGGGCGGCGGACAGTTCCGCACATGGCTGTATACCATAGGGAGGAACAAAGCTCTGGACTACCTCAGGCGCAGCAAACGTCACGCCGAGATATCCGTGGAGACTGCTCCCCAGCTAATGAGCGACGAGGAGAGCCTTGAGGAGGCATATATCCGCGAGGAGCGCAAAATTGCCGTTCATCACGCGATGCGGTCCCTCAGTCCCGAATACAGGCAGGTGCTGTGGCTCATATACTTCGAGGAGTTCAGCAATAAGGAAGCCGCGGCGGTAATGAAGAAAAGCGTCCATAACGTAGAAACTCTGGTTTATCGTGCGAGAAAGTCGCTTCGGAAACAGCTTGAAATGGAGGGCTTTGAGTATGAAAACATATGAAGAGATGAAAGATGAGGTTTTCCGCCGCGTTGATGATTTTGAGGCGGAGAAAAAGCGCAGAAGAAAGTTGTATATAAGAGCGGCTGCAGCTGTACTTCCGCTGTGTGCCGCAGGAGGGGCTGTGTTCGCACTTTGGTGCGGCGGAGCTCTCAGCAGGGATAACACACAGAGCGGTCTCTCATTAAATGCTATTGCCGAGGTGGACAGCTTTGACGTTACCTGCGCCGATGACGCTCCCACAGAGAAAATGACCATGGTGACTGCTGTGGCTGTATCAGGTGTGGACAAGCCAAAGGAAAAGACCGCCGAGAATGTCACGGGAGCTTCCGACAGTGAGGTGAAGCCCGATACAGAAAAAGAAGCGGACAAGGATAATAATGCTCCAGAGGAGCAGCCCACAGAAGCTCCCAAAGTCACTGCTGCGGAGTCTCCTAAAGCAACGACAAAAGCTACAACAGCAGCAAGGACGACCACAGCGAAGCGGACTACAGCTCCCGCAAGAACCACCACAAGGGCTGTTGAGACAACAGTTCAAGAACCTGCTACTACTCAGCGTGAAAGCAACAGTACAAATGTGTTCCCGATAATAAGGCTTTATAATTCAAATGGTTATGACAATTCTCAGTACACAGAGATGAAAGCCAATGAGGTCGTGACAATAAAAACAGATTATGATCCTCTTATGAGCAGTCTTTCGGGAATAGGCATATTACTTGAATTTGATTCCAACGATTATTTAATTTCATTATCGACCAACGAAGGTCATTTTTCAATTTGGGATATAGAAGCTGGAAGCGGAGTTATTACAAATGTTGGCAAAACACATTATGTAGGCAATAGCGGTTATATTTTCTGGACGCCTGATAACATGGATATAAAAGGCTCTGAAACAGAAATAATAATAAGCGGAGATGCGGGCGGAGAGAGAACAGAGCTTGGAAAAATTTATATCAGAAAGAAGGATGACCATACATTGTCAGCCGTGTTGAAGTGACATGTAATGACAACAAAAATGCACGAATTATCCCGAATGTATAATCGAAACAAGAATCAACCCTCTGCAAACCACCTGTATACGCGATTTTGTCCACAAATCTTTGTTGAACACGGTTCCAAAGATGGAATAATTATACAATTCGTTTAGTCAATTTTGTAGCAGAATACCGAATATGATTAACAAAATGTGACATTTCAAAAAAAGGTCTTTACAAATCGCCCATTTGAGAGTATTATAAGTACATAATTTATTTTTTATTTAGGGGGTCTTTTTTATGAGATTATTTGCAATGATGGGCGAGATTTACGACGACGTGGTGACCGGCAGAAACACCTACATGTACGACGACGATTATGATTGTCTGTACCTGCCTGTAAGCAAGGAGTACGTAACTCACACACTGGAGAAAGAATGCAACGACTGCGGAGTTCTGATCTTCACAATGGATCACGACTTCAACTACACTCTTGACAGCATTCTTATCGACAACGACGAGCAGCCGCGCGACCTGAGAGAGGAGATAGCCGAGTACGTTGATACCTACGAGATCAACGAGCAGTACTACGAGCTTAGCAGTGCTCTCTCCCACGTGTTTTGCAGAATTAATTGAATCAGAAGATGATTGAAACAGAAGGACCGCCTGCATATAAGGCGGTTCTTTTTGTTATTGTAAATATATCTAAAACGGGTGCGCACTTTTTGTACGTTTATACCTTTATTATTAAGCAATTGTAACTTTTGGAATTATGTATTGCATATATAGTATATGTGGTATATAATTAACATATAAGCTATATTATTATTTATTATATCTAAATAAGGAGTGTGGGTTTATGAAATTCAAGAAGATAATAGCAGGTATAATGTCAGGCATATGCTTAATATCGGGTTCGGTTTTTCCTGTTACAGTAAATGCAGCAGATTATAAACTTGGCGATTTAAATAATGATAGCAAAATCAATGCTGTTGATGCCTCGGAAACACTTTCGGAGTATGCCAGAACATCTACAAACAAAGAAAGTGAATTTACCGAGACGCAGAAACAGGCGGCTGATGTAAATAAAGATGGAAAGATAAATGCAGTAGATGCCTCGAATATTCTTTCTTATTATGCCTATACATCAACGAGCGGTACTATGGATTTTGAGGAATATCTTATAAATCCACCTATTTCAAAGGATAAAGTCCCAGGAAAAGTTCCTTTTAATATAAATGATGTTCCGCAATATAAAGATAAACCTTATGTTACTGTGAATAATAATAATCCATTTTTTGATGTCCACAATTATGCAGCTACTTCATTTGAATATTATAGTCCATTAGATAATCTGTCGCGATGCGGAATATGTATGGCTTGTGTTGGTCCTGATCTCATGCCTACAGAGGCAAGAGGGGAGATAGGTAGTGTTAAGCCGTCTGGCTGGCAAACTGTGAGATATGATGATATTATCGAGGATAAATATCTCTATAATCGTTGTCATCTCATAGCTTATCAATTGTCTGGGGAAAACGCTAATGTATGTAATCTTGTAACAGGTACACGATATCTTAACACAGAGGGAATGCTTCCTTTTGAGAATAAAACAGCAAATTATGTTCTTTCTACTCATAATCATGTAATTTATAGAGTTACTCCTGTTTTTGTAGAAAATGAGCTGGTTTGCCGTGGAGTATTAATGGAAGCATATTCTCTTGAAGATAAAGGCGACGGTATATGCTTTAATGTTTTTTGTTATAATGTTCAGCCAGGTATTGAGATAAATTATTCTAACGGCGAAAGCAAGGCGATTGGCACTGCCACAACAACTACAACAGCGACTACCACCACAACCAAAATAACAACTAAGCTTACAACAATAAAAGTGACGACTACAACTAAAGCAACAACTGCCAAGCCTATTGTTGTAACGACAACCTACATTCAATCAGGTTCAAAATATGTTGCAAATACAAATTCTCATGTTTTTCATTATGCTTCATGTTCATCGGTAAATAAAATGAAAGAAAGTAACAAATGGTATTTTAACGGTTCGCGAGATGAATTGATAAGGCAAGGATATACACCATGTCAGAAATGCAATCCTTAAAATGAACAAAAAAGAGCAGTCCAAGCGGACTGCTCTTTCGTTATATTCAGTAATAAATTACTTCATAGCCTCTTCAACAGCAACTGCGCAAGCAACTGTTGCACCAACCATCGGGTTGTTGCCCATGCCGATGAGTCCCATCATCTCAACGTGAGCAGGAACAGAAGATGAACCTGCGAACTGAGCGTCAGAGTGCATACGGCCGAGAGTATCTGTCATACCGTAGGAAGCAGGGCCTGCTGCCATGTTGTCTGGGTGGAGTGTACGTCCTGTACCGCCGCCTGAAGCAACTGAGAAGTACTTCTTGCCAGCGTCAACGCGCTCCTTCTTGTATGTACCTGCAACAGGGTGCTGGAAACGTGTTGGGTTAGTTGAGTTACCTGTGATAGAAACGTCAACGTTCTCCTTCCACATGATAGCAACGCCTTCTCTTACATCGTTAGCGCCGTAGCAGTTTACCTTAGCGCGGAGACCGTTTGAGTAAGCCTTGCGGAATACTTCCTTGACTTCGCCTGTAGCGTAGTCCATTTCTGTCTCGATGTATGTGAAGCCGTTGATACGAGCGATGATCTGAGCAGCGTCCTTGCCGAGACCGTTGAGGATAACGCGGAGGGGCTTCTGACGAACCTTGTTAGCCTTCTCAGCGATACCGATAGCACCCTCAGCAGCAGCGAATGACTCGTGGCCAGCCAGGAATGCGAAGCACTCTGTGTCCTCTTCGAGGAGCATCTTGCCGAGGTTACCGTGGCCGAGACCAACCTTACGCTGATCGGCAACTGAACCGGGGATACAGAAAGCCTGGAGGCCCTCGCCGATTGCAGCAGCAGCGTCAGCAGCTCTCTTGCAGCCCTTCTTTATAGCGATAGCGCAGCCTACAGTGTAAGCCCACTTAGCGTTTTCAAAACAAATAGGCTGGATACCCTCAACGAGCTTGTAGATGTCGAGTCCCTTAGCCTTGCATACTTCAGCACACTCCTCGATGGAGCTGATGCCGTATTCTTTAAGAACAGCGAGGATCTGTTTCTCGCGTCTCTCATATGATTCAAATAAAGCCATTTTACAAGTCCTCCTTAGTCTTTTCTCGGATCAACGATCTTAACAGCGTCAGCAACTCTGCCGTACTGACCCTGAGCCTTCTCAAAAGCAGTGTTAGCGTCATCGCCTGCCTTGATGAAGTCCATCATCTTACCGAAGTTGATGAACTTATAGCCGATGATCTCGTCGTCCTCATTAAGAGCGAGGCCTGTTATATAACCGTCTGTGAGTTCGAGGTAACGCGGACCCTTCTTGAGAGTACCGTATGTAGTACCGATCTGTGAACGGAGACCCTTACCGAGGTCCTCAAGACCTGCGCCGATAACGAGACCGCCCTCAGAGAAAGCAGACTGTGAACGACCGTAAACGATCTGGAGGAAGAGCTCTCTCATAGCTGTGTTTATAGCATCACAAACGAGGTCTGTGTTAAGAGCTTCAAGAATAGTTCTGCCGGGAAGGATCTCAGCAGCCATAGCAGCTGAATGAGTCATACCTGAGCAGCCGATAGTCTCAACGAGAGCCTCCTGGATAACTCCTTCCTTAACATTGAGTGTGAGCTTGCAGGTACCCTGCTGAGGTGCACACCAACCGATACCGTGTGTAAATCCGGAAATATCCTTGATCTCCTTAGCCTTTACCCACTTTGCCTCCTCAGGAATGGGAGCAGCGCCGTGAGCAACGCCCTGTGCGATTGGGCACATTGTTTCAACTTCGTGCGAATAAATCATTATAAATACTCCTTTCGGTTTTTAGGAAGCCCATTATTGACCGCATGATGCGGCAATACCTGTCCTTACGGGCGCTCTGCACAGATATTGTGCGAAGATATCATTGAGTGTGCAGAACATACCTATATAATAATACGACTTTTTCGCTGTAAAATCAAGTCCTTTTTACAAAAAACTTTGTCTGAGGGGCAGTTTTGTTTCAAAATTACCGAAAAGGCAGCTTTTTCCGTGTTAAAAAAATAACACTCCGACAAGCGCTTGCAATTTTTGTCGTTTTGGAGTATAATATAAATCATAATTTACGTTTGTAGGGGCGGATATTATCCGCCCGAAATGTAGGGGACGGCGTCTCGACGTCCCGTTTGGTAGGGACGTTTTCCGAAAAACATTAAGGGACGCCCTCTCTTGCAGGGCGTCCCTCTCCCGAAAACAATTCACTGGATTGTTTTCGGGATTCACCCTTGCGGAGCGCCTTCGTAAAGTTTCGCTGTTCTTTAAAAGCTGGGAACAGCGACCAGAGGCGCTGCCTCTGGACTCTGCCAAAGGAACACAGTCCCTTTGGAATCCCGTTCATATCCTCAGGAAGTTATTACGTTAAATTATGATTTAAACAAGGAAGGTATAAATATGGATCATGCTGATAAAGCCTGCGAGCTATTTGCAGGCGGACTTAACTGCGCTCAGTCGGTATTCGCTGCTTTTTCGGACGTTACCGGCATGGACAGGGAGCTTGCCCTGCGCCTTTCATCGTCCTTCGGCGGCGGAATGGGCAGACTTCGTGAGGTATGCGGTACCTGTTCGGCTATGTTCATGATAGCAGGCATACTCTACGGAACAGGTTATAGCTTCACTCACGAGGACAAGACCGAGCATTACAAGCGTATACAGGAGCTTGCTGCCCGTTTCAAAGAAAAACATGAAACTATAATATGCCGCGAGCTTCTCAAAGAGCTCAGCGTTACAAGCTCTCCCGAGCCCGAAAAGCGCACAGAGCAGTACTACAAGGTGCGCCCCTGCGTCAGATTCGTGCGCACCGCTGCGGAGATACTTGACAGCTATATCGCGGAAAATCCGCCTAAATACTTAAATGAATAAATAGACTTAGTTTGCTGCGATTACATTTATATATGTTGTTAACAATTTATATATTGATATTATTCTGATTTTGGTGTATAATAATTTGTATAACAACTTGAGGGGAAGTGATAATAAACATGGATTCCCGAAACGACACGTATTTTCTTAGAGAATTCGTTGCCAGCCATAAGCAGATCTTTGAAAATGAAAAAAGTCAGAAGATCATATATTCGTTCAGTAATATGTCTTGTATCTGCGCTCATATGGCATATCTGATAATGTTCTATATTCTTGGAGTACGTGAGCTTTTTCTGTTCAATATATTCAGTGTTGCCTTCTATGTGACACTTCAGATCATTATTGCACTCGGTAAAAGCGGACCAAAATTCCTTTATCTTGCGCTGATAGAAATTATAATCCATGCCGCAGTCGCGACACATTTTCTTGGGTGGCAGCCTGATTTTGCGATGTTCTTTATCCTGATAATCCCTGCCACGTTCCTGACGTATACCCAAAGGATATATATTCCGTTTATTATCTCCGGCGTCTCAATGGGACTGTTCCTTTATTATAAAATCACAATGGATTATAATGCGGAAGTGAAGTATATATTTGATGATAACAGCATTATAAAAGCAATCCAGATCATGAATGCTGTCATAGGTGTTTTTGTAATGCTTACAGGAGGAGTTTCCAATATCTTTATACGAGAGTATAAGGAATTCCAGATAGTGGAACAGAGAGAGACCTTCAGAGACCTTGCCTCAAAGGATCCACTTACTCATCTTTTCAACCGCCGTGCTATGAATGAGCATATACGCGCTATCAGAAGGGATTGTCCTCCGCGAAGCCAGTATGTGATCGGTATCGGTGATATCGACAACTTCAAGAGAATAAATGATACCTACGGACATGATGTAGGCGATAAGGTGCTTGTTTACGTATCAAATCAGTTCATCAACTTTATCCCCGAGGGCGGCTACGCTGCAAGATGGGGCGGTGAGGAGTTCCTCTTCGTAATACCCAATGCAAGCATTGAAAAGGGCGTCGCCTTTACCGATAAGATACATAAGATGCTCCGTTCCCATGTTTTTGAGATAGACGATGTTGAATTCGGAGTTACAATGACCTTCGGCGTCAGCAAGGGAATCCCCGTCGACAAGATAGACAACGTAATAACAACGGCTGACAAACGCCTTTACAAGGGCAAGAACAACGGCAAGAACCACACGGAATTCACAGATTAAAAGCTCCCGTAACGGGAGCTTTTGTCATATATATGGTCAGAAAAAATGCTTGAATGTGCCGTAAGCGAGCTTGCGAGCGTCGTCGTGGAGAGGGTGCACAGGCGCTGTGAAAGGCGAAAGGACTTCCTTGCGGAAGTCCTTTTTTGCAGCATTCTCTCTCATAATGCTGCTCTCAATTTAGAAAGAGAGGGATATAATAAAGGAGTAAGAGGGAATTATTCCTTTATTTCTGTAGGGAGCTTGTCGACCAGCTTCAGCAGATACTGCTGGATAGCAAGTGCGTCGTTGTTTGTAACACCGTCGCCCACGTTGCAGCAGTCTGCGTTTTTGAGACCCTTTTCGGTGATGTGGTGCGTGTCTGTACCGTTTACGCCGAATTTATTGGGGTTAGCCAGCTCCTGCATGATGATAACTACGTCAGCAAGGTCTACGCCGCCGTCACAGTTTGCGTCGCCGTATAAAATATCGCTGCCGTTAGCTGTAGTAGTTGCCGCAGCAGTAGTTGTTGTTGTGCTGTTACTGGCTGTAGTCGTTGTGGTTGCCTTTGATGTGGTAGTTGTCGATACTGCGGGAGCTTCGCCCTGTGCGTACTCATAAACTACCTGTATGCTGGAATACTTGACTTCTACCTTGTCATCTGCGGAGGATTCGCCCTTTTCTGAAGCGTCCCACCACTTCTGGAGCTCTATCTTGCCGTCGGCGATAGTAGCTTCAAGGTCTTCTGATACCTTGTCAGCGCCCTCGCCTGTGGTCTTTGTGAGTATGCCGTCGAACTTTACTGTAGCGGATACCTTATTGCCAAGAGGCATTGAGTAATCCTTGTATGTCCAGAAGTTCTCGCCGTCCTTGGAAACAGCGTTCATGCATACTGCGCAGCCTGCTGTAGCCCAGCTTGAACCTGCGCTTGATGTAACAGCGCCGTTGATAACTATCTTTGAGAGGTGCTTTGCGTCCTCGATAGGTACTACTACGAAGCCCTTGTCGTTGGTCATGCCCTCGATATCTGTGTATTCCTTTGTAACGAGATCAGTCTTTGTTTCCTCATATGTCTTGAGGTCGCTGAAAGCGTCAGCCTTGTCGGAAACAACTACCATAGCTGCTGAGAATGCAGGGAGGTCAACGCTTACGCTGTTGTCCTTGATATCCTTTACGATGTCAATGAGCTTTATCTTCTCGTCGTCGCCGTAGATAGCATAAACAGCTGCGGACTTGTAGTCCTTTTCAGCGTTTGTGAGGTCGATAGTTGCATTTTCCTTTTCTGTCATGTTCTTGTTTGTGACCATAACAGTTACCTTGGAGTCGTCCTTAGCGTTTACAGCTGCGTATGTGCTGGACTTGGAAACGTCCTCTGTCTTTGCAGGGATAAGGGTATCGCCGAAGCAGCCGCCCTTGCCGTCGTAGTTGGTGTAAAGGTTGATGCCTGCTACGATGAAAGGCTCGCCGCCCCAGAGCGTAGCGAAGTAAACGCCCTGATCGGCGTAGCAGCCAAGAGCCTCCACCTGAGCGATAGTGCCCGAGGTATCGTCGCCGCCGCCGAAGTTATACTCTGAGATACCAAGCTTAGTTCCGGGATAGTACTTGTCGATGGAAGCCTGTATAGTTGGGAGTATCGGTACGTTTTCCATGCACCACTGACCTATCCAGCTGTTCTCAGCGAAGCCCTTTTCGTAAAGGGTACGAACTGACTGAACTCTGTCCTCAGCGCCCTTACGTGCTGACTCTGAGTAGTAGTGGATATCCAGAACATCAAGGAGTCTTGTGCCTGCCTCCTCGGAAGCCTTGTGCATATCGTCAAGGTAGCTGTCAAGGTACCAGTGATAGTTGTTGGCAGCCTTTACAGTTTCCCATTCGGTGTGCTGATCGTCGTCATCGAGGTGGTCGAAAGCAGTGTATCCGTACAGTGCAGGACCGAATACCTCTGCGTTGGGGTCAAGCTTCTTGACGTTCTTAGCCATTTCTATGGACTTTTTGCTGAGCTCCTCGATAGTAACAGGCTCGGGGTGCATTCTGCTGTGGGTGTCGTTCCAGAGAACAGGCTCGTTGTCAAGGCTGTAGCCCTGAATACCTGTTGCGGACTTGGAATCGCCCAGCTTCTTGATGATGTAGTTTACGTACTCGTCCATGTAGACTACGCCGTCTGTGAGGTCTGGAGTATCTGCAAAGTCAGAGCCCTTTGTGAGGACTACCTTGTTCCAGCGGTCTGAGGGAGCTGTCTCCTCCTCACTTACGGGACCGTTTTTGTCAGCGGAAACATAGCCTGCAAGCTGGAGAGTTGTCAGCTTGTAGCCCACATTGTTCTTGGCTGCGTCCTTTGAGAGCTGCTGAACGCAGTCTGCGGGATCGTCGGACTCCGATAGGTTGGTGTCCGAGCTGTGCTTCCAGTCAGAGCCTGCGTTTGAAGCATTTGTCTCCCAGTTGTAGGCGGTCATACGGTTGCCTCCCTGACGTACAGAATTGGTCTTTACGTCCTTGAGAGAGGTCGTATACTGGTTCACGCCATAGATGAGAGGGGATATTTCCTTTCTTTCGCCTTTCAGGTCAACGGTTATCTTCATGTCATAGCCGTCAGCCGCATTAACGGCTGACTGAGGGATGCCGTTCATGGGCGCTGTGAGTGTGCAGCCTGTAACAACGCAGGCTGCAAGAAACGCTGCTGTTTTTTTCATATGTTTTCCTCCGTTTTTGTTCCGCCGCAGTGCAGGACGGCGGTATTATCACAGCTTTCGCTGTTTTTGCCTATAATTCGCCTTCGCTCCACCACGGTACCTGCGGGACTACCTCGTCCTGTTCGCCGTTCTCACGTCTGAAAGCTCCCTGAGACCACTCCTCCACATTGGGGTCCATATATTTCAGATAGTTGGTAATGGTCTTGGCAAGCACGAGGATCAGTGTAAGGGGTATCTGGTGTGTGTAGCCGTAGAGTATGACAGGACTGTCGTTGAGGTCGGCAGAAACACGCCATACCAGGCCGAAGCGGTCAAGCCTGTCGATGATGTGCTGGACCTTGTCGGCGGGTATCTCCAGCTTTTCCGATATCATTGCCACCGAGAACATCTTGTTTCTCACGCTTGCGCCGAGATAGCTGATAATGCTTATGGCGTCGCCGTCCGCAAGGGTATTGAAAAGCCTTATCATGTTGGTTGTGTCGCCAAAGTAGGAGTTCACGCCGTTTTCGGGAATTTCAAGGAAGCAGAAGTAACGCAGGTCCTCGCTGATACGCGACAGTGCTAACTCGCGGTCAGTCTTGAGACCTGCGTAGGTCTCATGCTCATAGCTCTCCCGAAGCCGTCCTACTGTATCGGTATTGGGATTGCAGGCACAAAGTGCAGAGTACATGATACGCATGAACTTCTCAGAGCGCTTTTCAGGCGGAGTTGCGCGGAGCTCGTCATCAACGAGCTGTTCGATGTCCCTGCGGCTGTCTGTTATCTTTACGCCGAACAGGGAGTCAAGAGAAGTATTGAGCTCCTTGGCAAGCTGTGGAAGGAGCTCGCCGTCGGGGTAGCTGGAGTTCTCCCATTTGGAAACTGCCTGAGGGGAAACGTTCATACGCGAAGCAAGCTGCTCCTGAGTGAGACCCAGTTCCTTACGGCGTTTTACGAGATTTATTCTGAAAATGCTTTTCTTGTCCATGGTACACCTCCCGCTCTCTGTGCTTTCTACAATCTATTGTATCACTACTCGCGGTTGAATACAAGCGAATAATAATAGACAGAATACAACCATTGGTTGAATTTGTAAGAAAAATCATTCAAATCAAGGTGAGCAGCAGTTATATTTCTTTTCTGATTCAAATATCAGTTCATTTTTACAGTAAAGTATAGCCATTGTTGAAAAAAAGACCCCGAAAACGACGAAGACTGAACGTAATACTCTATATAAAGCATCACAGTCGGTCGGACCGTTTTCGGGGTGTATCTTATTCCGAGCACATTCTTTCGAGTATCTCAGCGGCGTCGGTAACGCAGCCTCTGCATGAACGCAGGGGAGCGCCTGTGAGAGCTCCTTTGAGCTCACGGCATATCACCGAGCGGTTCAAATCAGTAAATTCCTTTTCAAAGGCTTCAAGCTTTTCGTCCGCACTGTCGGGGAAACGCTTGGAAAGCACATATTCCGCAGCGAGAACAGCTCCGCATTTTCCCATTTTTCCGCCTGCAAAGGGTGCAGCAGCGGCTTTTGCCTCCTGCTCGCTCATGCCTGCTGTTTCGGCAAAGGCGCAGAGCACGGAAGCGGAGCAGCTGTAGAATCGCTTGTGGTTTTCCACTGCCTTGCTGGCTTTTTCTGCCATGTTCAAACCTCCTCCAGCAGCAGGGTGCTGCCTTTTTTCAGTTGATTTTCTGTGAGGAAGCTGTCGGCGAGCCTTATGTGCTTATCGAGACCGTTTTCGTCCCGTATGAGTACAGTACACATGAGCTCCTCGCCCTCTGGAATGCCCTCGCAGCCGTAATCTTCCTCGTATATCTCGATTATTTCGTATCTCATGACAGCTCCTCCGTTCTCGGGACTTGATGAGAATATTATACCCTGATATGCGGGATTTGTCAAATACGGTCAGAACTCAACAGCTGCGGTGAATTTCTTGTCCTTGCAGTCCACCTTGACCCTGAAGCCGTTCTGTGCGGCAGCAGCCGAGGCTATGGCAAGTCCGAGACCACTGCTGCTCTTGTCGCTGCGGGCTTTATCGCCCTTGACGAATGGCATCAGCAGGTCCTTGGTGTCGATGTTTTCCGCAACATCGTTGACAACGGTGAACCGCTTCTTATTGGAAGTTATTTTAATGCTTCCGCCGTCGCGGGTGTACTTCACGGCGTTGGAGATAAGATTCTCAACGGCTGCCGCTAAGGTATACTCGTCGGCAGTTACTTCGCATTTGCCCTCAATTTTCAGGTCTATACTTCTCTCCTCGAGGGCGGTGCTGTATTTCTCCGCGGACTTCTCCGCAAGAGCCTTTATATCGACTTTCGTTTTGTTCAGTTTCTTTATCTGTTCGGTCTCGCTGAGCTGCAGTGTTTTGGCGATGATGTCGTCGGTGTAGGAAACGTTGTTCATAATGGAGCTCAGGTATTTCAGCTCTTTCCCGTCAGCACTGTTCCGCCGCATCTCCATGAGGTTCTCGGCATAGCCGCCGATGACCGCAAGGGGAGTTTTCAGGTCGTGGGCGAGGTTGTTGGTGAGAGCTCTCTGGTAGTCCTCAAAGGCGTACTGAGCCTTGTTCTTCACGTTTTTGCGCCAGCATATGAGGAAGGCGATTAAGGTCAGCAGCAGGAAGAAAAGTGCTACGAAAATGCAGTACATCTTCTTTGCAAACTCTGTCCACACATTGACCTTGTAATCCGAGAAAAGAGTATATCTTTCGCCGTTTATCAAAACGCTGCTGTGGGTCATGGATTCGTTCATGACAAGGTCGTAATCGCTTTCGTAAGTGTGACCTGACATTCCCTTGATGAAATGACTGCTTATGGCTTCGTCTACCTTTTCCTTTTCAATACCCCAGATGTTTTCAAAGGTACACCTCGGATAAGTAAACTCGTCCGAGGAGCTGGACTTGTCTGCTGAGAATTCCATGAGTTCATAGCCCTCAAGATAAGCGCTGTCAACATCTATTACTACTTCCTCTGTTCCTGTTTCTTCTGCTTCATCATCATACTCATTATATTTGTCTTTATAGTAGAGGTTTTTGACCTGAATAACATGAGGTATCATCTTATGCTCTTGCAGATCAACGTAAGCGCTGGTTATATCATAGGAATATGCGATGTGATCAGAGTATCTTGAATCCAGATGATTTTTGATAAGCTGCTGAAATGCGGGGATATCTGTTTCCTCGGGATCGCAGTATAGCCATTTGTTATGCTCGTGATTCTCGTCAAATTTTATGATGCAGAACATCTTTGCGGCATTTGAGATGAGCACGTTTCCGTCCTTGTCTATGATAGCAGTAACGGCTTTTCCGTTTTTATCATATGAAGTTACTCCTGTTTCAGGCAAAGGGAATCTGTAGCCGAAAAATTCACTGATATTCAGTGTGTTATAATATGTTCCCAGACACATTTTCATTCTTAATGAATTGATAGTGCCGCCCATTTTATCATTTTTATCCTCGGTCGCAACTGCTGCTTCCATTATGGTACTGTTTAATTGATCCTGCTGGCTCTGCGCCTGCTCGCAGGCTATCCTTTCCGTTGCGTAAAAAAGCACGAATGAGAATATCAGCGTGAATACCACAGGGAATATCATTGCCTTTGCAAACATCTTCCGGAATGTGGTGCGCTTGGGTCTGCGCTTGAAGAGCTTGTTTTTCATTTTGCTCACTCCTTTGTCAGCTTATACCCCCGTCCCACAAGAGTCTTTATCTGTGGACCTGCGCTGCCGAGGGCTTTTCTCAGTTTCTTTATGTGATTATCCACTACGCGGTCGCTGCCGAAGTAGTCATAGCCCCACACCTTGTCAAGGAGAGTGTCGCGGGTGACTACCCAGTTCTCATGCTCTAAAAGATAGCGCAGGATAGCGAACTCCTTTGGCGGGAGCTCTATTTCCGCACCGTCTGCAAAGCAGCGGAGAGTTCGGGTATCAAGGCTTATGCCGCCGCAGGTGATAACAGTATTTTCAGCGGTGCCCGATGCGCGTCGCACAAGGGCTTCACACTTGCTGTAGAGCACCGAGAGCAGAAAGGGCTTTACGATATAGTCGTCGCAGCCCAGATCGTAGCCGCTGAGGATATCCTCCTCGCGACCGCGGGCGGTGATGAATATAACGGGGATATCGCTTCTCATGCGCAGCTGTCTGCACAGGGTGAAGCCGTCGGTCTCGGGCAGCATTATATCCAGCAGCACCAGATCGTAGCCCTCAAGACCGTTCCTTATAAGGTCGAAGGCTTCGCCGCCGCTGTTGACTGCATTGACCGATGTTCCTTTAGTTTCAAAGTAGTTGCATATGACCTCACAGATGTCGAGGTCGTCCTCTACGAGAAGAATCTTATCCATAGCACGTGCTCCCTTTGTGTTCTGAGCTCATTATAGCTCGGTGATGTATCCTTTGTGTGTCCTTGAAAGGTTTTTTGTGTAACTTTTGGTCATACAAATTCAAAAGTCTCATATCAAATATTGTGATTCAATTATAACCCCTTGACTGCAAGATGTCAATTTTTGAACAGCTTTTGAATAAAAAAATAACATTTTTTGAATAAAACCGCAATTTTTGATATGGCTTAATCTTTTATTAACAATTTTTAGCTTGTCTTTTTTATGAATTTATTATATAATTTAGTCATAAATCCCCGATCGGCTCATGCTTTTCAGTTGATTACAGAAAAAAGGGGGAAATATAAATGATTTTTAAAAGCTCTAAGCAGTTCATAACGGGAACGATAGCAGCAGCCCTGTGCGTTACGGCTGTGTCGCTGAACTTCTCGCCCAATCTCAGTTCTTATGCTACTTCCGACCAAGATGAACAATACTATATTGACGGCTACCACTATGAGTTTTATAACATGAGCCAAATCGGAGAATGCTCCTTTGAACCCGACTACGAGGGCGGTTACAGCGCAAGCTGGAACGGCATCGAGAAATGTAATTTCTACAAGGGTCTCACATTCGAGGAGGTACCGAAATCCCCTGAAAGTGTCGTAATAAACTACGACATGGATTTCGAGCCTGAAATTGACGAGAAATCGCCCGAGGGCGGTTCCCGTGTGGAGGCGTATGGCTGCCTCACCCCACAGAGTATGCTGTATAACATCGAATACTCTATCGTGGATTATCAGTGCAATTTCAACGGCAAAAACTTTGCCGAAGCTTCGGAGATGCAGAGTATCGGAAGCTATGAGGTTAATGGTCTCGTTTATGACCTCTATTGCAAGAAAGCTCCGAAAAACATGTTTTCTCCCGATGCGGGCACAGTAAAGTATCTGAGCGTGCGCCGCTACAACGGCATCGGAAGCGGTGCCTGCGTAACGCTGAGAAGCTCTATCGATGTTACGAAGCATATCGAGGAATGGAACAAGCTGGGTATGGAGGAAAGTGCCGTATGCAGCGTTGTGCTCGATGTTAATGCGTGGAAATCCTGCGGCAAGGCGACGCTTAACAGCTGCGAGATAAATATTGTGGAAAAGGAAAGGGAAGCTTTCCCCGAGGACGGTTATTTTTATAATGCGGACCAGAAGAATCCTGTGGCGGATTATGAGATGACCTCCCTCGGCGGAGGCGGTTTCTCAGCAAGCTGGGAACCACTTTCAAATACAACATTCAAAAAGGGAAAGAACTTTAATGAGGATCCTGTGGACTTTACCGAGGAGGACTGCATTATTGCCGATTACGACCTGAGTTGTTCTTCTTCGGGCGGCAACGCCTGCGATGTTGCAATTCACGGCTGGATCGATGATTATGCAGGCGACATGTGGAAGGACGAGTTCAATATTGTTCTTGCAAGAAAGAACAATGATTTCCCTGTGAATTACAAAAAGATCATTGACATGCAGAACGTGGTAGAGCTTGGCACTGTCAATGACAACGGAAGAATATTCAAGCTTTACCGTTCTATACCGCTCCATTTCCAGGGCTACGGAAATGCCAACGAGCAGCCGCCCTATGCAAGATATACCTACTGGAGCGTTGTCGAGAACTACGATATGGGCACTGCCGAAAATGCAAAGCTCACAGGCAGCGTAGACATCAGGAAGCACCTCGATGCTTATATGGAAGCTGCTGCAAAGGTGGAGAAGGTGGACTACCTTTATGAGGTATCCCTTAACGTTTCCACTATGAATCTGGGTACTGATTCGCTGAGCGGAAGTGCTAAGGTCAACAAGTTCGACCTATATGTGGGCAGTGACATGGGCAGAAACAATAAGGTCTCCTTCTACAGCTGGAGCGATGCTGAGAGCGGAGCTTACAATATGACTCCCAACGGCTCGGGCGGATTCACCTCTGAGTGGAACGAGAGCGACGATTACAAGTCCTTTGTCAAGAAGCTGGAGACCACCTCAAATATCAGCATGGAAAAGTTCTCGGTGGACTATGACGCCGATCTTGAGATCGAAGCCGATAATGATACCGAGTGGGCTCTGTGCGCAAGCTGCAAATCAGGACAGTCCAATCTGGAATATTATGTATTTGAGGCTTACGGTGAGAATTGTGTGGTAAATGACAATACACTGCCCTATACGTTCCTGAAAGACCATGCTGTACTGAAAAGGAATACCGCTATCATCAACGGCGCAAAGTATGATCTATTCTATCTGCGCTACAAGGTTGGAAACGGCGGCATCGGCGGCTATGATATTTACCGCTGTGTAAGCATCAAGTGTGACGCTGCTGTCAAGAAGGGCGAAGCTATCCATGTGAGCGGAAGCGTTAACTGGGCTAAGCATATCATGGCTTGGGACAGCGTAGGCTTCCCGACGACCGCTATCGACCGCTGCGAGGTATTCTTTGAGACAAACAGCCCCAAGGGCTCATTCAGCCTCAATACATGCACATTCAATATCAATGCAAAGGAAGCTCCCCACCAGCTTTACAGCGGTGTGTCAGGCGACCTGAACATGGACGGCGCAGTAGATGCTTTTGATATCATCGCATGCAGAAAAGCTATCATCAGCGAGGACTACAGCGGATATGACGTCAAGGCAGGCGACCTGAACGGAAACGACAGGCTCGATGTGGGCGACCTCATTCTGCTGAAGAAATTCGTCCTCGGTATTGGAAACGAATGATACTTCTACCTCTTTAATAAACAGAAAGTCTCCTTGTAATGAGGGGGCTTTCTTGATTTTTGCAGCAAGACGAGTCCTTGACAAAGGGCTCGTTTTATATATAAAAAGCGCAACAAATGATGTTTTTGGTATATTTTTGCCGTTTTTGTCCAAAAAAATATAAAAAATCAGCATTTTTGCATTGAAATTTCCTGCGCAATGTGGTATAATAATATAAATTTGTAATAAGTGTTTGTGAAAAATGTAAATTGATGAACACAAAGGGGGTGCACCATGAAAGAGCTGCTTGAAACTCTGTGTGATAAGTTTCTGCTCAATCTGGGGCTGTTTACCGATTTCTGCCCTCTGGAGAGGGATATCCTTTATCCTGTATGTGCAAATGTTATGTGCACTGCGGACACGGAGTTCGACCTTGAAAAATACAGGAACAGCATGGCTCTTATAAAGGAAAACAGCAAGATGCTGTCAAGCTTCCGCAGTACCATAAGACCGCTGATAGCGTCGTGGCTCTCTGTAAGCGGCGACCCGCGGGGCGGCATGGAGAGATGTCTTGAATGCTACGATATCCTCAGGAAGTACTTTACCAATTCCGAGCACCTTGCTCTTATGGCGGTAATGCTCCAGAGGATAACGGACAAGAGCAATGCGGAGGACTACATAAAGCGCGGCAGGCAGATCTACGACCGCATGAAAAAGGAGCACCGTATCCTCACCACCAAGGAAGACGTGGCTTTTGCCATAATGCTGGCTTTTTCGGAGAAGTCCGACGACGAGCTCATCGAGGATATGGAGGAGAGCTACAAGCTTCTGAAACACAGCGCCGATAAGAACAGTATACAGACTGTGTCACATGTGCTGGCTATGGCGGGCGGAAAGCCTGAGGAAAAGTGCGCCAAGTTCATGGAGCTTTATGACAGTATGATCAAAAAGGGACGCAAATACGGCAAGCATTATGAGCTTGCAATGCTGGCAGCACTGGCTATGACAAAGTTTGACAGTGGGGAGATACTCAGCGATATAAGCGACGTTGAGAATTTCCTTTCCGAGCATAATACCATTGCCGATTTATCCGAGTTCGGCAGGAGCGAGCCCGTTAGCCATGCGTTCATGCTGCTGACCACAGCCTATGCCAGCGATGAGAACGTGGGCGACCGAAATGAAAGACGAGCGCTCCTTGCAGCAAGACAGGCTGCACTGTACTCGGTAATGGTATACAGCATGATGACCGTTGCCCCTGTTGTGCCCGAATAGCGATAAACTTAAAGCAGGAAACGATATAACTTAAAACCAAGAGGAGGACCACGATGAAAGCCGATAAATATATCATAGCAGAAAACAAGAAAACAGACATCAGAAAGCTTCCTACCAACAGCAAGGAAGACAACGTTGAAAAAGAAGATATAATTGCTAAATACGAGGCTAACAAGCAGGAGCTCATTGCCCTGCAGGATAAGTTCTACGCTGACGGCAGAGAGGGACTTATCGTTGTTATACAGGCTCTTGACGCCTCCGGTAAGGACTCGGCTATAAAATACGTTTTCAGCGGAATGAATCCCATGGGCGTAAAGGTGCATTATTACAAAGCTCCTACCGCAGACGAGCTTGCTCATGACTATCTCTGGCGTATCCACAATAATATACCTCGCAGGGGAGAGATAGCGGTTTTCAACCGCAGCCACTATGAGGACCTCGTTACCGTGCAGGCTGAGGAGATATGGAAGAATTACCATATGTCCGACCGTGTTCTTGACGATACAAAGAAGAAATTCTTCGGAAAGCGCTATGAGCAGGTGAACAACTTCGAGGAGTACCTCTATGAGAACAGCTACCGCATGGTCAAGATATTCCTTCATGTTTCAAAGGAAGAGCAGACAGGTCAGCTTCTTGAGCGTATCGAGCTTCCCGAAAAAAACTGGAAATTCCGTGCAAACGACCTTAAAGTCCGCGACAAGTATGACGCATACCTCAAATGCTTCAATGATGTTATCAATGAGACCTCAACCAAGCACAGTCCGTGGTATGTTCTGCCGGGAGACCAGAGGTGGTACACCAGATATCTCATTACCGAGATACTTCTCAGTGAGCTGAAAGCCTGCAAGCCCGAATATCCTGCACTTCCGCCCGAGGAAGCCGAAAAGCTCCCTCAGTGCAGACAGATACTTGCGGACGCTATGGCTGAGTATGAAAGCGCAAAGGATGAAAAGAAGCCGGACGAGCCGAAGAAAAAGTCCAAAAAGAAGTCGAAAAAGTAAAAGATCAGCCCCTGTTTTCGCAACGACAGGGGCTTCTCTATATAAAATAGCAATATTTGCGTTATTTCATCGTATAATCACATATTATATGTTGACTTGACAAGAAAAATATGATATAATTTTTTGTGTATATAAATTATTTATATTCTTTTATATATTTTTTTATATTTTATTTTCAGGGAGGAAGCTATGGGAAACAGTGAATACCGCAAGACTATTGATTATATACTCGACCTTATCAGAAGCGGAATGCTGCAGGTAGGGGACAAGCTTCCGACGGAGCGCAGTATATCGGAAAAGCTCGGCATAAGCCGAAATACTGTCCGTGAGGCGCTCAGGGGACTTGAGATACTTGGTATAGTCAATGGAAAACAAGGCTCGGGAAATTATCTTACGGATAATATCTCTGATTCTATCGCCTCTGCGATGGATATCATGCTTCTGATGAACAGGACTTCAAAAGAAGAGATATGTTCTTTCAGAAGAAGCATGGAAAAGACCGTGTGCAGCTACCTTGTTGCAAAGGGCTGCAGCTCGGAAAACAAGCTTAAGATCGTTGCTGCTCTCAACAGGCTCAAGGATTCCGAGGGCACTGAGGAGCAGACTGTGGCAGACAGGGATTTCCACTATTCGCTTATTTACGCTACGGAAAACAGCTTCTGGATAACCTTCATGAATGCTGTATCAGAGGTGTATATGCGCTGGATAGATGATTTTCTCACAACTGCCGACCACGATGTGCGCATGAGACTTCAGGATGCCCATGAGAAAATAGTACAGGGCATCATTACGGGTGATATCGAATTCTGCTTCCGCGCCATCGATACACACTATAATATAATAGACGAGAGCTTCGGCTAAGGAAAGGATTAGTATGAGGAAAAGAGGGTTCTTTGCCGCTCTTATGGCGGCACTGGTTGCTTTGAGCGCTGTTTCCTGCAATAATGAGCTCCATGTCGATGAAAGCCAGAAGACATCGGGCGTGCAGGATACAACTTCGGCAGAAGGGGAAAAGGGAACTGAGTCGGCTGAAAAAAATACAAATGCCAACGATCTTAACTCATATATCACAGTAAAGGAGTCAAAACCTGCACTGTGGAAGGTAACAGACCCCAATAACGGCAATTCACTTTATATGTTCGGGATGGTTTACTTCATGACCGATAATACACTGCCCCTGCCCGACTATGTTATGGACGCCTATAAAAACAGTGATTCCGTAGCAGTCGAGTTCGACATGAGCAACATGACTCAGGATATGGAAAGCATGCAGGAATTCTACAGTCATATGGTCTATACCGATGGTACCAGCATAACCGATCATATCTCCGAAGAGACCTATAATAAGGCAAAGGAGTATCTGTCAAAGTATTTCTTCTACAATAATATGATGGACGGCTATTCCGCAAGCTTCTGGGCTTCGCAGGTAAATGCAGTAGCTGTGGGAAATGTTAGGAATATTCTCATGGAGACGCTTGATTCGAGATTTGTCACTATGGCAAAAATGGAGAACAAAAAGGTGATAAGCCTTGCTGATGCAGATTCTCAGCTGAGAGCTATGGACGCAGGTACCGACGAGCTGTCTGATTTTATGATAAGCGATACTATCAGACGTGCAGAGGATATAGGCTTATTCACAAAAACTCTTGCCGAGCAGTACAACCAATGGGCAAGAGGTGACGTCGAGCCTCTTGCCGAGGAGCTCTACTGGCTCGACCGTTCGTCTGATCTTGACGACGACTACGAAGACTATCTTGAAGCTACTCTTTACCCCAAGAATGAGGCGATAACCTCTAAGGTGGAGGAGTTCCTTGCAGAGGGTGACAAGCCCTTTATCATCGTGAATATCACAAGCTTTGCGGGAGAAAAGAGCGTTGACCGTGCCCTTTCAGCTGAGGGCTACAAGGTCGAAAGAGTGGACTGAATGTCAGATATTACTAAATCAAACAAAAAAAGCGCCGAATGGTTTTCAAATTCGGCGCTTTTTTATAAATCTTCGCGGAGCCCCTTGACATGGGACAAAAACTGTATTATAATGTTATAATGTATCAATATGGAATAGTATCGCTATTTTGCAAGATATTATAGCATACAAAGCAGTGACTTGTCAATAGTTTCTGCAAAAATTTTTCTGTGGTACGATAGCAACAAACAGATCTGCTCTGCTTACACTGTGTGGGTTGGCATAGCAGCAAAAAAATACAAGGAGGTTCCGCCTATGGTGAATGTTACACCTAAGCAGCTGGGAAAGAATGTCAGAATGAGCTTCGGTAAGATTACCGAGCCTCTGGAGATGCCGAACCTTATCGAGGTGCAGAAGAACTCGTATAAGTGGTTCAAGGAAGAAGGTCTTCGCGAGGTATTCCGCGAAATGACTGCTATTACCGACTACAACGGCAATCTCGTCCTCAACTTCAAGGACTACCGCTTTGACGATACTCCCAAGTACACTCTCGCAGAATGTAAATCAAGAGGAGCTACCTATCAGGTCGCTATGAGAGCGACTGCGACCCTTGCAAACAAGGAAACTGGCGCTGTCAGCGAAAGTGAGATCTATATGGGTGACTTCCCCCTTATGACAGACAGCGGTACCTTCGTCATAAACGGTGCAGAGCGTGTTATCGTATCACAGCTCGTCCGTTCCCCCGGTGTTTACTACTCCTTCACCAAGGATAAGACGGGTAAAGACCTGTTCAGCTCACAGATAATCCCTAACCGCGGTGCGTGGCTGGAGTATGAGCAGGATTCAAACGACGTTGTTTACGTCCGCATAGATAAGAATAGAAAGATCCCGCTTACTACATTCATCAGAGCTCTCGGCGAAGAGGGTACTGACGACGAGATCTTTGAGACATACGGCGATGATGAGCGCCTCAGACAGACTATCCTCCAGAAGGATCAGACAAAGAACCGCTCAGACGCCCTCATAGATGTATACAAGAAGCTCCGCCCCGGCGAGCCTCCTACGGTCGAAAGTGCAGTAAGCCACCTCAACAACCTCTTCTTCGAGGCTAAGAGATATGACCTCTGCCGTTTCGGACGCTACAAGTATAACAAGAAGCTGGGCATAGCTTCACGTCTTTCGGGCAGAACTCTTGCACAGCCTATCATCAACGAGATGACAGGTGAGATACTCGCAGACGCAGGTGAAACTCTTACCTACGACAAGGCTTGCGAGATCGAGCAGGCAGGCGTTTACAGCGCATTCGTAAACGTTGAAGCCAAGGAATACTACACCGACGAACGCGGTGAGACAAATATCCGCATGGTGGAGAAGACTGTCAAGGTCATCGGCAACGGCATGGTAGATATCAAGGGCTACGTTGATTTCGACGCTGAGAAGTACGGCATCAACGAGAAGGTATCCTTCAGCGTCCTCAAGGATATCATGGACAATGCCGCTGACGCTGACGAGCTTGAGGAGACTATCAAGAAGAAGGCTGACGAGCTCTCACCAAAGTACATCACACTCGACGATATCAGAGCTTCTATCAGCTACTTCCTCAACCTCTGCGAGGGCGTTGGTACTGTTGACGATATCGACCATCTGGGCAACAGACGTATCCGTTCAGTCGGCGAGCTCCTCCAGAACCAGTTCCGTATCGGCTATACACGTATGGAGCGCGGTATCCGCGAGAGAATGAACCTCCAGACTCAGGACGTGAATACTCTCACTCCTCAGACCCTTATCAATATAAGACCTATATCTTCGGCTATGAAGGAGTTCTTCTGCTCCTCACCTCTGTCACAGTTCATGGATCAGAACAACCCTCTTGCCGAGCTTACTCATAAGAGACGTCTTTCAGCTCTCGGACCCGGAGGTCTTTCAAGAGACCGTGCAGGATTTGAGGTACGTGACGTTCACTACAGCCACTACGGAAGAATGTGTCCTATCGAGACTCCTGAAGGACCTAACATCGGACTTATCTCCTATCTGGCTACTTTCGCAAGAATAAACGAATACGGCTTCATCGAGGCTCCTTACAGAAAGGTAGACAAGGCTACAGGCGTCGTTACCGACGAGGTAGTTTACATGACTGCCGATATGGAGGACAACTTCGTTGTTGCTCAGGCAAACGAGCCTATCACTGAGGACGGAAAGCTTGCAAGACCCCGTGTAAACGCACGTTTCCGTGAGCAGATCCTTGAGTGCCCAAGAGAAAACGTTGACTACATGGACGTATCTCCTAAGATGGTCGTTTCAGTTGCTACCTCCATGATCCCGTTCCTCGAAAACGATGACGCGAACCGTGCTCTCATGGGCTCCAACATGCAGAGACAGGCTGTTCCGCTTCTCAAGACAGAGCGTCCCTTCGTTGGTACAGGTATGGAGTACAAGGCTGCCGTTGACTCGGGCGTATGCATTGTTTCCGACTACGACGGAAAGATCACTTATGTTGACGCTGACAAGATCACTATGGTGGATACCGACGGCGTTGAGCACAAGTACGAGCTCATCAAGTTCAAGCGTTCCAACCAGGGTACCTGCGTAAACCAGAGACCTATCGTCACAGCAGGCGAAGAGGTCAAGAAGGGTCAGGTACTTGCAGACGGTCCCGCTACAGCAGACGGAGAGATCTCCCTCGGTAAGAATGCCCTCATCGGCTTCATGACTTGGGAAGGCTACAACTACGAGGACGCTGTACTTCTTAACGAGAGACTTGTAAGAGAAGATGTATTTACATCTGTTCATATCGAAGAATATGAGATCGAGTGCCGTGATACAAAGCTCGGTCCCGAGGAAATAACAAGAGATATCCCCAATGTGGGTGATGACGCACTGGCTAACCTTGACGAGAACGGTATCATCCGTATCGGTTCGGAGGTCAATTCAGGCGATATCCTCGTTGGTAAGGTAACACCTAAGGGTGAGACAGAGCTTACCGCAGAGGAAAGACTTCTCCGCGCTATCTTCGGTGAGAAGGCAAGAGAAGTACGTGATAACTCCCTCAAGGTACCTCACGGTGAATCGGGCGTTATCGTTGATGTAAAGGTATTCACAAGAGAGAACTGCGACGAGCTCTCAGCAGGCGTAAATATGCGCGTTATCTGCTATATCGCTCAGAAGCGTAAGATCACTGTCGGCGATAAGATGGCCGGTAGACACGGTAACAAGGGTGTCGTTTCACGTATACTTCCCGAGGAGGATATGCCATTCCTTCCTGACGGTACACCTCTCGACATCGTGCTCAATCCTCTCGGCGTTCCTTCACGAATGAACATCGGACAGGTACTTGAAGTACATCTCGGTATGGCTTGTAAGGCTCTGGGCTGGCACATCATGACTCCTGTATTCGACGGCGCTCACGAGGACGATATCCGTGAGTGCTTCAAGATGGCAAACGACCACGCCATTGAGCATAAGGACGATATGTTCGAGCTCAAGGCTATGGATAAAGTTATCAACCCCAATGCTCTGGAATTCACAGAGGATTGTAAGTTTACCCTTTACGACGGACGTACAGGTGAAAAGTTCGATAACCGCGTAACGGTGGGCTATATGTACTACCTCAAGCTCCACCACCTCGTTGACGATAAGATACACGCTCGTTCAGTCGGTCCTTACGCACTGGTTACACAGCAGCCTCTTGGCGGTAAGGCACAGTTCGGCGGACAGCGTTTCGGAGAAATGGAAGTTTGGGCTCTTGAAGCTTACGGTGCAGCTTACACCCTTCAGGAGATCCTTACAGTCAAGTCTGATGATACTATCGGACGTGTCAATACCTACGAGGCTATCGTTAAGGGACAGAACGTTCCTACTCCGGGTATCCCCGAGTCCTTCAAGGTTCTTATCAAGGAAATGCAGTCACTTTGTCTCGACGTTAAGGTACTTGATGAAAATCAGGAGGAGATCGACCTCACTCAGAACTTCGACGACGAAGATCCAATGCCGCCCCGCGGATCCTACGATGATGAGGATACAGGCGACAGCTCAGACTTCAGTGAGAGCGATCTGGGCGATGCAGGCTTCGGTATCGAAGGCGAGGACGAGGACGGCGATCCTGATCTCGTTGACGGCTTCGGCGACGAGTTCGATGAAGATGAGGACGAATTCGGCATCGGTGATGATGACGATGAGGATGTTCTTGATCTTGGCGACGACGACGGTGACGGATACAGCTTCGATGACGAGGATTGATCACAGGTAAACGAATAAAAAAAGCGGATACGAATAATGATTGACCACGGCGCTGCTCCTGAGTTATACGGAGCAGGCTGCGGTGCATGATTCCGAATTCAAATTCCGAATTAATAATCAGGAGGTAGCAGTTTGGAATTTACAACTTTTGAATCGATAAAGATAGGTCTTGCGTCACCCGAGCAGATCAGAAGCTGGTCTCACGGCGCAGTTGAAAGACCTGAAACTATAAATTACAGAACCCAGAAGCCCGAGCGCGACGGTCTTTTCTGCGAAAGGATCTTCGGACCTACAAAGGACTGGGAGTGCCACTGCGGTAAGTTCAAGAAGATACGCTTCAAGGGCAAAATATGCGACCGCTGCGGCGTTGAGGTAACAAGAGCAAGAGTAAGAAGAGAGAGAATGGGCCACATCGAGCTGGCTGCTCCCGTTTCTCACATCTGGTACTTCAAGGGTACACCTTCCCGTATCGGACAGGTGCTTGAGGTGTCTCAGAAGAGACTGGAGGAAGTTCTCTACTTCACAAAGTATATCGTAACAGACCCCGGCAATACAGAGCTCCTCAAAAAGCAGCTCCTCTCCGAGAAGGAGTACCTTTCATATTTAGAGAAGTACGGCGACGACTTCAAGGCTGAGATGGGCGCTGAGGCTATCAGAAAGCTCCTCAACGAGTATGATCCCGCAAGATACGATACTCACAAGCAGAGACTCATCGAAATGGGCAAGATATCTCTCGGCGGCAAGAAGATCGAGTGCTACAACAAGCCCACAGAGTGTGAGTGCGAGGAGTGCCAGAAGTTCAGAGAGCTGGAGGACATCGACTGGAGAAACAACATTGAGATCGTTGCTGACGACCTCAAGGCTGAGCTGGTCGGTCTCCCAAGCGGTCAGAAGAAGGTAAAGCTTCTCAAGAGACTCCAGATAATCGAGGCATTCCGTCTCTCAGGCAACAAGCCTGAGTGGATGATACTCAGCGTAGTTCCCGTTATACCGCCTGATATCCGCCCTATGATAATGCTGGACGGCGGACGCTATGCAACATCAGATCTTAACGATCTCTACAGAAGAGTTATCAACAGAAACAACCGTTTAAAGAGAATGTTAGAGCTTGACGCTCCCGACATCATCGTAAGAAACGAGAAGCGTATGCTTCAGGAAGCTGTTGACGCTCTCATAGACAACGGCAGACACGGCCGACCTGTTACAGGTCCAAGCAACCGTGCTCTCAAATCTCTTTCCGATATGCTCAAGGGTAAGCAGGGACGTTTCCGTCAGAACCTTCTCGGTAAGCGTGTTGACTACTCGGGACGTTCGGTTATCGTCGTAGGACCTGAGCTCAAAATGTATCAGTGCGGTCTTCCTAAGGAAATGGCACTGGAGCTCTTCAAGCCCTTCGTATTAAAGAGACTTGTTGATAAAAAGGCCATCGCTAACATAAAGAGTGCAAGAAAGCTCATCGACCGTGCAGACAACAAGGTTTGGGACGCACTTGAGGACGTTATCAAGGATCACCCTGTAATGCTCAACCGTGCCCCCACGCTCCACAGACTTGGTATCCAGGCATTCGAGCCTATCCTCGTTGAGGGTCGTGCTATCAAGTTCCACCCGCTGGTATGCTCAGCCTTCAACGCTGACTTCGACGGCGACCAGATGGCTGTACATCTTCCTCTTTCCGCAGAGGCTCAGGCTGAGGCACGTTTCCTCATGCTTGCTGCAAACAACCTGCTGAAGCCTTCAGACGGTAAGCCTGTTGCCGTTCCTTCACAGGATATGGTACTGGGTTCTTACTACCTGACCATGGATAAGCCCGGTGAACCCGGCGAGGGCAAGGTATTCCGCGATGTTAACGAGGCACTCATGGCTTACAATGAGCATGACGTATCCCTCCACGCTAACATCAAGGTAAAGATCACAAAGGATATCGGCGACAAGAAGGTATCCAAGATCATCGACGCTACAGTAGGACGTCTTATCTTCAACGAGAATATCCCGCAGAATCTGGGCTACGTTGACAGAACCAACTCCGACAAGCAGTTCGACCTTGAAATTGCATTCCTCGTTGGCAAGAAGCAGCTCTCCGACATCATCGAGCGCTGCATAAAGATACACGGCACAACAACTACCTCCGAGGTACTTGACCGTATCAAGGCTCTCGGTTATAAATACTCCACAAGAGCAGCTCTTACCGTTGCTGTCTGCGACGCTTCTATCCCGCCACAGAAGAAAACTATCCTTGCTGAGGCTGATGCAGAGGTCGCTGAGATCACAAGCGAGTACGAGTACGGCTATATCTCCGCACAGGAGAAGTCCAAGAAGGTCATCGCTCTCTGGACTGATACAAACGACAAGGTTACTGCCGCTCTGAAGGCAAACTTTGACCGCTACAATCCTATCTGGATGATGGCTGACTCAGGTGCCCGTGGTAGTATCTCACAGATCAGACAGCTTGCGGGTATGCGTGGACTTATCGCTAATACCTCGGGCGGCGTTATCGAGATCCCGATCAGAGCTAACTACCGTGAAGGTCTTAACATCTTAGAGTACTTTATCGCGTCACGAGGCGCGAGAAAGGGTCTTGCCGATACGGCTCTCCGTACCGCTGACTCAGGTTACCTTACACGTCGTCTTGTTGACGTTTCTCAGGACGTTATCATTCGTGAGGAGGACTGCGGAACTACAGACGGTATCGAGGTATTCGAGATCAAGAACGGCAACGAGATCGTTGAGCCGTTTGAGGAGCGTCTTGTGGGAAGATTCCTCTCTGAGGACCTCCGCGACGAGTCGGGCGAGCTTATCGTATCACGCAATAAGCTCATCAATGACGCTGACGCTAAGAAGATAGTTGACAGCGGCATCGAGAGAATAAAGATACGTTCGGTTCTTACATGTAAGTCAAGAACAGGTGTATGCTCAAAGTGCTACGGTGCAAACCTTGCATTCAACAATATGGTATCAGTTGGTGAGGCTGTCGGCGTAATCGCTGCTCAGTCCATCGGTGAGCCGGGTACACAGCTTACCATGAGAACCTTCCATACCGGTGGTGTTGCTTCCGCCGACGCAGAAGATATCACACAGGGTCTTCCCCGTGTTGAGGAACTCTTCGAGAGCAGACGTCCGAAGGGCGCAGCTATCCTCTCCAGAATCGATGGTAAGATACACATCGAAGAGGTCAAGACCACAAGAAATATCATCGTTACCAACGATGAGACAGGCGAGTCCGAAAGCTATATGATCCCCTACAACCTCAAGATCAGAGTTCAGGAGGGCGAGGTCATCGAAAAGGGCACACGTCTTACAGAAGGTAACATCTATCCCGCTGATATCCTCAATATCCTCGGCACACAGGCTGTTCAGAACTACATCATCAATGAAGTTCAGAAGGTTTACCGCTTACAGGGTGTTGATATCAACGATAAGCATATCGAAGTTATCGTTCGTCAGATGCTCCGCAAGATCAAGGTAGAGGAAACAGGCAGCAGCTATCTGCTTCCGGGTACTCTTGTTGACAGCAAGGAGATCGACGCTATCAATGAAGAGCTTCAGGCTCGTATCGATGCAGGCGAGTACGATGTACAGCTTGTTCAGACAAGTCCTGTTCTTCAGGGTATCACAAAGGCTTCATCAAATTCAGACAGCTTCATGTCGGCTGCATCATTCCAGGAGACTACAAAGGCTCTCACAGACGCAGCTATCAGAGGTAAGAGCGACCGACTCCTCGGACTCAAGGAGAACGTTATCATCGGTAAGCTCATACCCGCAGGTACAGGTATGGAGTGCTACAGAAACGTTGAGGTCGTTAAGAACGAAGGCTACGGGGAGCACAATACAACAGCTCCTATGGCAAACCAGATATAACTTCAAAGCTCCCGAGGACAATTCTTCGGGAGCTTTTTATCATGTAGGGGCGGATATTATCCGCCCGTTAAATGATCATTTGCGGGACGTTGTCACAAAACTGAGCATATCATGTCCGCCAAATGCATATAATGCAGTGAGGTGAGATGTATGAAGAAATTCTTTGCAGCTGCCTGTGCGGCTGCTTTTTTGTTATCGTCAGGCTGCTCAGCCATGCCATTAGAGAGCAGCTCCGAGACACTGATAGGCTCAGTACCGCCTGCCGCAGAGCCCCTGAGAAATATTCCGCTGAACTATTCGGAGCAGGTGGGAATGTGGCTGCCGTATGTGAGATTTCCCGAGATAATGCAGGGGAAAAGCGAGGAGCAGTTCCGAAATGCTGTTGCGGAGCTGCTTCAGGACGGAGCTGCCGAGAGCGTGAATACTTTGTATTTTCACGCTCACCCTAACGGTGACGCCTACTACCGCTCGGAGATATACCCCGACGGAGCTTTTCTCGACGGGAACTACGATCCTCTCAGGATAGTCATCGAAGAAGCCCATAAACTGGGAATATCAGTCCATGCGTGGATAAATCCGCTGCGCCTGCAAACAGAAGAGGAGATGTCAGCTCTGCCCGACGACTTTATTATAAAAAAGTGGATAAATGAAGGGGAGCCATATGTTAAAGCCGTTAACGGGCGCTGGTATCTTGCTCCTGCCTATGCAGAGGCGGTCGGGCTACTTGAGGATACTGTCGGCGAGATACTGGATAATTACGACGTTGACGGAGTCCACATCGATGATTATTTTTATCCCACCACTGACGAGGATTTTGACCGCGAAGCCTTTGAAAGCAGCGGCAGTACTGACCTTGAGGCGTGGCGTACAGAGATAGTCAGCCGATATGTCAAGGCGCTCCACGACACTGTGAAGTCCCGCGATAACAGGCTGCTTTTCGGTATAAGTCCACAGGGAAATATCGACAGCGATTACAGCTCTCAGTATGCAGATGTAAGACAGTGGGGAAGAGGAGAGGGCTTCTGCGATTATATAGTTCCGCAGCTGTATTTCGGCTTTGAAAATGAGTGCTGCCCATTTCTGCCGACCCTTGCTCAGTGGGAAGAATTGGTGAATGGGGGAGTTTCGCTGATAGTTGGACTTGCTCCATATAAGCTCGGGAGAGAGGACAAGTGGGCAGGCGCGGCGGGAGAGCTGGAGTGGATAAACGACTCCGACATAATAGATAAGCAGATAGCTGCCGTGAAAGAGTCCTCAGCAGACGGATATGCGCTGTATTACTGACGCAATAATTGCATGGATATGCTGTTTATCGCGGATAATTTGCAAAATATCACGGCTGATATTGACTTTTTGCCTCAATTGTGATATAATAATTATATGCGGGGCATTAGCGCAGCTGGGAGCGCATCACACTGGCAGTGTGGGGGTCAGGGGTTCAAGTCCCCTATGCTCCACCAATGAAAAAGCCTATGTTTAGCCAAAAACATAGGCTTTGTTTTTTGATATTATGCATTGAGAAAGTAGAAAATAGTAGATTTCCGTTAAGATTTCCGTTACGGGTATCAGGAATAGCATCTTGTAACGTCAAATGCTGAAGCAATCACATAATAAAAAATAAGGCTCTCTATTACGGAGAGCCTCAATTCATTAGACCTCATCATCCTTGTGCCTTTCAAGCTTGAGTTTATCCTCAAGAGCATTAGATGCGATCTCATCTGCGGACTGAATAGCGTGAATATATATCTTACTTGTCGTAGCGATGCTGGAGTGTCCCAGCCTTCGTGAGACAGTCGGGATACTTACGCCCTCAGCAATCAGAAGCGTTGCATGAGTATGTCTGAGTGAGTGCGGCGTAAAGTACGGCAGATCATTACGTTTTACGAACTTCCGCACCCAATCGCTGACGCTGTAGGGATTCATAGGCGTTGAATCAACCTTAGTGAATAATCGGTCGTTCGTGACTATTTGCGTACTGCCATCAGCAAGAATGATCTGTATTTCGTCCTGCCAGTAATCATCAAGCTCGTTTCTTCGTTTCTGCCAATACTGCTGGTAATCACGAAGCAGATTTAACATTGTATCCGACAGCTTGATAGTGCGGTATGAAGTATCGTTCTTAGGAGACTTTGTAATTATCCCCATATGGTCTACTGCCTGGCTCGTCCTTCGTATATGTATGACTTTCTTCTCAAAATCTATATCCTTCCATTCAAGTCCGAGCAGTTCTCCTCTGCGGATACCACTGTAAATAAGCAGATACATAATTGTCTTCCATTTGATAGGTTCGTTCTCAAGCAGCTCCAGAACGTGCCTTACCTGTTCATCATCAAGGAAAGCAGCTTCCTTGCGTTCCAGCTTTGGAGCCTTCATATGGTTCCTGTCGGCGATGTTGAAGGGGATAAGCCTGTCACGGGTTGCCTGTGCCAGTATTGTGCTTATGAGCTTATGGTAGTGGAGTATGGTCTTGTCTGACAAGCCTCCCGTATCAAGATGAAGCTCAAACAATTTCTGAACTGGGGCATTCAGCCCCTTAGCTATTTTTTCTGCCGAATTGATACTGATATGACCATCAGGTTTGCAGACAGCGCAGATTGTTGCAGAGGAGACTCCGCATAATGCAGCGAACTTATCCTTAGATAGCTGCATTTCCTTTCTTATATCATCTATCTTGTCTGAAACAGCATAAGCTCCTGTTCGCTTGACACCGTTTTCGCGCAGATTGCTATAGAACATCTGTAAATGGCGAGATTGAAGCTTTATGAGCTTGATATCGCCAAGCGCTTCTTTTATGTCTCTGAACATTCCTCTGTAGCACTCATATGTTTTAGGAGCGAGCTGTGGCGGACGGTTCATCTCCAACCATTCTTCGCCGTAGTCGCCGAAACGCATATTACTGTTGTAATATTGTCCTTCTTTGACGGCGTCCTCAAACTTAACGATCTGTCTTTGCAGTTCTTTCTCAATCTGCTTATCGCTCATGCCATCTGGTGGCTTCCATGTCATAGACCTTTCGATTTGTTTACCGTAGCAGTCGTATCCATCATATGTTCGGATATAATATGCAATTGTCCCCTTCTTTGAGACGTGTTTCTTATAGGTCGCCATTATGGACTCCTTTCTATGAATAAGGGGCGTTCCGTAAAACGCCCCATGTTTAGCCTTTAAGCAGTTATTTTTCTGATTCTTGACACAGGCTCGTCCTGAGTGAGAGTATGAGTATCAAGATACTTCATAAGCGCTTCCCAGTTAACAAGTATCGAACGTCCAGCCTTAACTGACGGAATTTCTCCACTGTTGACGAGGGTTAGCAGCAATCTGCGGCTGATTCCGATATCGTGCTCGTTGCAGAGCTTAAAGGTCTCGTTTATGCTATTCATCTTCTTCATAAAAGTTTCTCCTTTCACTTGACCGAAAAGGTCATTTATCGTATAATTATTGTATACAGTGCGCCCGCTCAGGGCGCAACCAGTATTAACTTATTTTATGCCATACTCCTTCTTGAATTTCTCATAGAGCGGCGTGTCGATGAACTTGATAGCCTTTGCGTGTATAACTACAGGCTCGTTCACACCGTCTTCTTTGTTGTATAGTTCCGCGCAGAGTATGATATCTCCGATACCCATGTAACCGAATCCAGCCTCAGTCGGATTCTTATATCCGAGCTCAGTAGCTATTCTATCGTGGGATTTTGCCGGCTTAAAGAAAATCTTTATACCAGCTTCTTTAACCACGTCAATAGCGTGACTGCTTGTTGAGATATACTGCTGTGTCATACCTACGAATTTGGTATTGAACTTTCTTCCTTGCGTCAATATAGTATGCAGTGGACCGCCTTCAGCAAAACACTGGTCTTTGATTTCATCAATTACTATGCTCAGCGGAACGGTGTCGTGCTCTCTTTGCCACTCGAAAGCCGATGCTATCATTTCATCGAGCAATGAGTGAACGTTGTCGCCCGACTCGTTCCCGAAGGACACAACTGGAATCCTCTTTGATTTCTCAAAGAATTCTGCCCATCCACGCTCCTCGAAACCGATATGATCGATATCGTCAAGCGTAGAGCTGATAAGGCCGAACACATGATGACCTGTCTTGCCGCCTCTTTTTAGTGTATTACGGAGCATATCTGTAGTCACCGAGGAAACTTTTGGATACCTTTTAAGCATGTCCGAAATAATGCCTGTAAGCTCCCTTGTTTCCTCCTTGTCGAGTTTGCCTGCGATAGCTTTGATAAAACTGACGATGCGGCGCTTCTTAGCTGGAAGTCCAAGACAATCTCCGATACACAATGGGTTTACCGGTAGCTTTCTTCTACCAGCAGCAACTTCGATAAACTCAAAAAGCGCATCGACGACCTCAGCAGGCAGTGCCCTGAGGACCTCATCACGAGTGAAGGAGTCACTTACATCGCATACAAGCATCCTGCTCCCGAGCATAGCTAATGAGGGAAGCAGATTCGTAGCACAGAATGACTTTCCTTTTCCGCTTTGACCAGTGATAGTGGCCGAATCGTTAAATTTATTGCCGAATGATATATCTTTTCCAATGTAGCTTCCATCGGCAGTTATGCCAAGCGGAAGAATTTGGTTTTTCTCAAAATCGATATACTCAAGAAGGAACTTCTGATAATCGGCGAGATCGAGCCTTCTACGGTTCTCTGTATTGATGAGTTTTTTGCTGATACCATAGGTATACAGCATATACGGCTCACCATTTGAGTTTTGAACGTGAAATCTGTAACACTTGCTATTCTGATCGTTGATATTCAAGCAATCGTTTGCCTTCAATGACTCAGTAAGCGAGTTAACACTGTGAAGCTTTAGCTTACTGTGAGCAAGCTCCTTGACGACTTCAGTTTCGAGGTAGATGTAGTCGCCATCAACAATAACCGAGTTTTTGCCTTGGTTAATGACGATATACTTAGTACGCTTTATGAAATTGAAGCTCCCGCTGCATATCTCATCATTCAGGCATTTACCGAAATCAGTGAGGATCATCTCATCAACAGTTGAACCGATCTCTTTGTAGGAACTAAGCCAGCTGACTACTAACTGTTCAACAGCTGTACCAAAGAAGGGTTCATAAAAACTATCATAAACTCTTGCTGATGTTACAAGTGCTATATACAAATTTCTTCTATTGGGTGGAATGCTTTCTGGAACAGAGAATGATACTTGAGTATAATTTTCACAGTAGGAATCTTTAAAATCACTGTAATTTCCTTCGATTTTCGATAAGTATCCCGCATCGTTCCACTCAAGAGTATTTTTAACATACCTTGGCTCAATACAGCATGTAATGTTGGGAATTTTCAACGTACAACCAAGATCAGGTCGTACCTGCGCGTCAGAGTATTTTGACAAAACCACTGGAACGACATCAAGCTCCTTAGAAACTACTTTGCGTTCCATAACTGATAAAGCTGCTTTTCGCTTATCTACTTCATCAGCTTTTGTATCGTCCACAATTAGCGCAATACAGTCGTTGAGCAGTTCCACTTTCTCTTCAAGCTTCTGTGGCTTTTCTCCTAATGTGAGTACCTCATTTGAAGAAAAGGTATCATTCTTAATAAATGCCGAAATCAAAGGAGAGTTATTTTCAGATGATTTAATCGTAATGATTTGATCAAAATCAATCCCTAAACGCCTTGAAAAAGCACCATTGTAGCTTGTTATACGAAATAAGTATAACAGCTTTTTGGAAATTCCGAATTCGAATATTGAATAAAACCAATTTTTGGCTTCTTTTGCGTAATCATCGCTTTTTAGACGACGTTGCGGTCTTTCAGCATTTAATATGCTTTTGGGAAGCGTTTGATGTAATGCCTTCGGATATCTTTCCTTCGATTCATATGTAGCAGATATACCAGGCTTCAATGACCAACCACGTTTTTTTCCAATTGAAATATACGGAGCATTTTCCGATTTTACTAAAATCAAGTTATGTAACAGACGATTGCTAAGGTCGTCCATTTTCTTGTTTCCATGTGATGGTATTTCAAAGTATTGCAGAAGCTTCTTTCTGCGAATATTATTTTCAGGAATAAATACCTCTTTTATATCAGCCATTTTTTCCTTACAATACTTGACGATTCTACCGCTGTTAGTTCCATCATCTGATGCAACAGGTGTTACATCAAGAATCATTACCTGTAAAAGCGGGATTGTATTGACGCTTTTACCATTTACTATTTTCATGTAGCCCCACGCGTTTTCTAGTGAATTTGAGAAGAAAATCTCATATTCTAAATTTAGCTCTTCGCCCGAAGTCTTGATGAGTTCATCGAAATTAACAAAGCTTCCCTTTGCCATGCTGAAGACTTTTTGTCCCTTAAGGAAGGAGACATTACTTTGTCCCATTAACGAATATTGTTCCTGAGGAATTTGTTTTCCTGTGCACATATTTCGTGCTCCTTTCAAAATATTTTTTCAGTTTTCTCAAACGCAGGTGAGAATTTCAATGTTGTAAAAAAACCGCTAAATCTTGTCCGAAAAAGCTGATTTTAATTAAGCGCTATATTTTTCACCTGCTTTTATGAGCAAACCTGTTTTTTTTCGGACTTATGTGTCCTAATCAAATTATAAGAAAAAATGGTCTGAATGTCGATTAAACAAGAATATACAGAATCATACAATTACAATTGTATTGATTGGAGGGAAATAATATGGATTTCGGAGAGTTCGTTAATGCTTTTGGCACTGGATATCGTAAAATGATTGATCGTGGTACAAATAAGAGCCTGACTAAGCCATATTTTTGTAGAGATCTTCTTTGCAGTATTACAAAAGACGAAAAATTAGTATTGTATATAGATGGCATTCAAGACAAAGCCCATGAGTATGGTGAGTCAGCTTTTCAAGCATTCTATAGAAACGTAGATCGAAGATCATTACATCCAATTGCCGAGGGGATAATAAATGGTAATAACATTGATAAAAACAAGTTTAAGCATTTTCTTGAGGACTATGTTGAGAATTATGATAAAGAAAGACTGGTAACGGATTTTGAGAAGTATCTTCCTTCTACTTCCTTTTCAACACTCTTTGATGATATAACTAACGAGTTCGTTAAAATTCTTAGAGAAGAAGCAGCTATACCAGATAAAAGACGAAAAGAGCCTGTATCGCCCAATAATGCCAATCGCAGCAATGAAAGCGAAGACTCTTTAGAAGTGAAGATGGGTATACTGTTAGAAAAACTTATTGCAAACGGGCATGAAATAGCGGAATTCAAACCAACTGGTGTGGGCGATGACATTAGATATTCAAGGTTAAAAGATGCGTTGACAAATGATTTTGAGAAGTTATTAGCGCTCTCAAAGATATTGCCCCAAAACACAAGCAACGATACTTCTCCAGTTATTAATGACATACGCTGTTCTATTCAAAGTCTAAAGGCGGAAAATTTTATTCTGTCGACTACTGAATTTATGATAACATCACGTAAGAATTACCACATTCACAGGCTAATCGATCTATTATCACAATTGAATGATAATAATTAGAATGTTGCCTTTCCCATGTTGAGGCAAGTTCCTATGGATATATTTGTCGTAATATTTATCGTAAAACTTGACATCATATTCTTTGTAGTGTATAATATAAGTAGAAAATTGAAGGGAGATGATTTTATGCCGAATATAGTTCCGATTTCAGATCTCAGAAACTATTCCTCTGTGTTGCAGGACGTTGCGGTTGGTTCTCCTGTTTACCTCACCAAAAACGGCAGAGGCTGCTATGCTATTGTTGATATAGCTGAACAGGAAGAATACGAACGCACTAAGGCGGCACTCAAATTAATGTGCAAGCTTGACGAGGGCAGAAAATCTGGCGAACAGGAAGGCTGGATATCTTCTGACGATGTAAGAAAACATTTTGGAGCTAAACGCACATGAATCAAGTAGTTTATTCACCGAAGGCTTTGGCTGATCTCGATGAGATATTTGCTTATATCTCAGACAAACTCGCTAATCCAATAGCTGCAGAAAGCATTGTTAATGGTCTACTTGATACTGCGGATATACTTAAAGATCACTCCGAGATAGGCAAGCCTCTCTACTTCTCAGATGACATTTTCAGCGGTTACCGATATCTGATCTATAAGAATTATCTTGTATTCTACCGAAGCAGCAATGATACTGCTTATATCGATCGCGTCCTTTACGGAAAGCGCGACTATATCAGCTTGTTCATCAAAGACTTGGTAGATGATAATGAATAGTAAGAGAGAAGAGCCTCCAAATTAGGAGGCTCATTCATCTTTATAAATGTTTCCACAACCTGTAATAATTCGACCGCGAGATTCCCAGCTCCCGCATCGCCTCCACAGGTCTTTTGTTTCCGCAGCGGACTTCCGCCATTACCTCATGCCAGTTATCAGGTAGAGGCTTTGACGGGCGCCCGAATCGGACGTTTTTCTTCTTAGCAGCTTCTATGCCTTCACGCTGACGAGCTCGGATTTTGTTGCGTTCATTTTCAGCTATCGAACCGAGTACTTCTATCAATATTGCGTTTATCATGTCAAGCACCCAAGCCTGCTGCGGCGGGAAGTCAGTAAGCGTTGTGGGTATATCTAGTATCTTGACTCTGACGCCCATATCCTTGAAGTGCTCCAGCTCTCGCTTGATGTCAGCTTTATTTCTGCTTAGCCTGTCCAGTTCCTTGATAACAAGTGTATCTCCCTTGCGGAGTATCTGACGTTTGAGATACTGATACCCTTCACGCTCGGTATCCTTTCCGGAAGCCTTGTCGATGATGATGTTCTGCTCAGGAACGCCGAACTTGGTGAGTGCTTCAAGTTGCCTGTCCTCGTTCTGACCTGTGGAAGATACTCTGGCATAGCCATAGATCCTGTTGTCCATTTTACCTCCTGACTGTCTCAAAAAGTGGTGGCAACTTTCGGAACGTTTCAAAAGTCAGAATACCACCTTTTGAAACTGATTTTGGCCTGTTTTTTGAGTGTATCAAAACCTATACTTTTCAGAACACTCCGCAATACTGTTCATATAAACTTTCACCGGCCATATACTTTACATCCCTGACAGCCTCTTGGAACATACTATTATCCATAAGAAATTCTGCCACCTCGTCTGCGCTATAGCCATAATCGAGGAGTAGGATCACGTCATTCTCATCAACTCCGAACATGTGCGCCATTTCTACTAGTGTTTCTTCGTATGTGGAAAAGTAATCTTCGTAATCTTCGTACCACCACTTACATCTTGAATAGTGAGTATATGTCGGAGCTGGCTGAAACTGTGAGCGTGTAATGTTGCCGTTCTTGTCGATTTTGACGATATCACCCTCATCAGTCTCGATGCGTTCAGAAGCGAATTTATGCAGTCCGACACGTTTAAGTGCATTCTTCATAATGCTCTCCGTACTTGCATAAACGTATAGTCCGAGAGAAGCGAAATGCAGCAAGCATAACGGATTGGAGCCTTTCACAAGATACAGAGAGTTATTATCATCAAGCAGACTGAACGTGAAACTGCCATACACAGCCTCAGCCATGTATCTAAGGGAGTCGAAGTCAAGTTTATGCTGAGACTCGATAAGCTGCACTGCTATGTACGAATCTGTCTCAATCGTGGTAACAGGAAGCTGCTTTTCTTTCCGAAGCTCCTTATCATTATAAAGTATACCATTGTGGGCAAAGGCAAAGGCTGTGTCACCTGTGTTACCATAAAATGGGTGATTATTCGCATTGTTCTTTTCATTACCCTGCGTCGCGAGTCGAGTGTGACCGAGAACAGCTCTTGTGCCTTCCGGCGGATTGAAGTGCAGTTTGTGAGCCGCTTTCGGGCGCTTATAAATAACTATCTGACCGCCATTGACGTAGCTGATTCCGGAAGCGTCCGTGCCGCGTTCTTCAGCAGCGTTTGCTAATGCCTGTGTAAGCTTGCGGAGTACCTTATGGGGGATAATGCCCTGATAATCGAGCCAACCAAATAAACTGCACATCTTATTCGCCCTCCTTATAATTTACGTCAATATGCTGTATATTCTTCTGGTTGAGGGAATCCTCTAAGATTTCGCCAACTCGATCGAGCAGCAATGTAGCTGTGAAAAGTGCAACAAGCTTAATGATTTCTCCAGCAGGTCCTCCTGTTGGTATCTTTTTTATTATTTCTATAGGTTTCATTATACTTCCTCCTGTATTTCGATTTCTTCATTTATGTAGAGCCTGCGTTCTTTCAGGTACTGTATAAGCTCAGGTTCATTTATCGTATCTACGAACTCACTCCACGACATATTTGCTATACCTTCATCTGAAAGACTGATAGCAAGGTCACATATTGCGTTTACTAACTCCAAAGCCGCAATCAGCGTATTGTATTTGAGTGTACCACGGAAAAGCCTGAACTCTATGGTTGCCCAGTTCATGAGGTTCACAGCTGCATATCTGCCGTTGTTTCCTTTCTTAGCTTTATCCAATATTTCACGTCCTGTCTTTTCAAAGCCGTAGCGTGCTGCCCACCTACTCATCGAATACTCGCTTCTACGGCTGAATTTCAGCATCTCCGCCCAGTGCTTCTCAACGAAAAACAGTATGTGAGATATCACTAATTCCTGTTCATCAGTTGTTTCACCGAGGCAGCTGCGGTTGACATGGATATGCAGACCACAGGTCGAGGTCTGATGGCTCCTGTAGCCCATACTGATTGCCTTGGTCATGATCTCCTGCCAGCAAAAGCTCTTATGGTAATTCAATGTCATAGGATGAGTGACTATCTCCATGCCGTCGTCAAGGCTGCCATCGCCCTTGATGTAGATGTGTTCTCCGTCCTTATTAGCGATTGTCAGTATCTCATCGGCATTATCCCTATCCTTGCCCGCACCGTCTATCTCAAGCTCTACGCCGAAAAATCGGTTCGAATCATCTCCGTAGAATATTGGTTCAGGCTTGAACCCATATTCATGGATGCTTCTATTTTTATCTACTTCGTCGTCGTAGCAGTCACGACAATAGATATAACCGTCAAGATGATAAGCATCATCTTCGCGTAAAAGAGCATCACAGCAGGAGCAGCGAGTGTAGTGATTCTCATAGCAGTAACGGCAAAGATTGCTGCATTCATCGCCGTAGCTATCATCAATCCAGATGGTAGCCCCACACCTGTCACAGGTAGTAGTATGCTGTTCTACGCAGTCTGTGCATACTATATCCCCGTCGATAGTCTCATAATCCTCATCTTCGCCTATTACTGCTCCGCAGTGGGAGCAGTATAAAACTTCTCTGTTATTATCTTCCATTTTGATTTACCTCCGTAAAAACAACAATAGCCAGGCCCGAAGGCCTGGCATTACTTTTTAATATTCCTCTGCTAATAACATAGTGCTATGGGAACCGTCATCGATTATGTACAGCTTGTTGGTTATAGGTGAATCCGACGGTAATAGATGCACCCTTTTGAATTCTGGTTCTTCCGAGCTGTGGGTTATAGCCTGCATAGGACCTGACGCACTTAGTTTGAAGACCTGAAGATAGTCCTTTGGAGCAGGCATGTTGTCAACACAGCCCCATAGGAACAACTGTAAATCGAGTGGGATAGTGCTATCAACTCCGCACGTAAGATAGCGTTCATTATCGAACATGGTTACTCTCCTTTCTTGAAAATAGTGATATGGTGGTGATAATAATTACTACCATAGAAACAATATATATTTCGTTATCAAGAATAATAGAGAACCTAAGGTTGCAATTGAAGCTTAAATATGGTATAATCAATGATATGCATTAACTATTAGAAACGGCTTGAATCTTAGCATTATATATCGAATACTTTTCACTCTTTGAAAGGAGTAAACTATGAAGAAAGCACTTACACTGCTACTGTCCTTGACATTAATTGTATCAACAGTTTCCTGCGCTGGGAAAAGCCGGAACTCAGAGCCTGTTATGCCAACGGAAGCAGAGACTACAAATACGACAACATCAGAGAATATACCCCAAACAGAACCTACTACAGAAAATGCAACAAAGCCCACAGTTGAGTACTACGACGGACTTATATGCTCGGATAATATGACTGATAAGGAAAAGGAAAAGTCAAGCTTCCGCGAATTTACGCTGATCTATCCCGAAAAAGCCTTCAACATAGGAGGCTATCGCAGTACATACAATATTCCTCGTGGTACAGCATCTAAAGAATTCAAAAATATAAAGGAAATTGAGAACAGCTTTCGTGAGCTTAGATTATACGACGAGGAACTGGACATAAATTTTCTTGTCCATATAATACTACCGCCAAATTACGATGAGGATCGTGAATACCCAGTTTTTTTGATCACCGACGCACAGTATTGGCTGATAAATGTACCTGATATGTGGCAGCTTATCAGCAAAGGCGAAGCCGCTCCTGTTATATTCGTTACTCTCGGCCATGATTATGATTCAAACGGTGAAAGTGATCCTGAGCGATTTAAAGAGTTCGCTGTAAATCAGAAAAAGCTCCTTGATTTCATAACTGACAACCTTATGAGTGTTATATCCTTGAATTACAAAACAGACAATGGCAGAAGTGTTTTCTTTGGCCATTCTCTTGGCGGTCTTTTTGCTGATTATGCACTATGCAATTCAGATAAGTATGAGTATCAACCCTTTGCAAATTACATAATCGCAAGTCCGGCGGTATGGACGTATCATTATGACATAAATGTATACGATATAGAAAACATTTCGGACCCTCATGCTTATGAAAGAGAATTTGACTATTTTGAACGAAACGAGTCTATGGACAAAAAAGTGTTCATATGTGCTGGTGAAAAGGAAATATACAAATTCAATGCCCCAGAGCTAGCAACTATCCCAGAGGAATCAAAGTCTCTGTACGAAAGGCTGAATGCTCGTGGCGTTAATACGGAGCTTATAATCTATGAAGATGGCTATCACACCAATTATGTGGAAGATATGCTGAAGGACTATCTAAAGCAGAACTTTCCGCCCGAAGCATAAATATAAAGGAGAAACCAATAAAATGAAAAAATTCACAGCACTTATTCTCGGCAGCTTACTTACTGTATCTTTCGCTTCATGTAGCAAAAGTGAACCTGCCCCTGCACTCACAGAACAGACAACTACCGAAGCAGCAGCTTCCGAGACCACAACAGAAGCCGTGACCGAACCCACTACCGAAAAGGCGACCAAGCCCACAGTTGAATACTATGACGGGCTTATCTGCTCGGATAATATGACCGACAAGGAAAAGGAGCGGTCAAGCTTCCGCGAATTCACGCTCCTTGATCCCGAAAAGTGTTTCAGTCTCGGTAAATTCGGCAGAAACCGTTATTGCCTTGACCCAGACGAATTAGTAAGTGTAAGAAAAATACAGGACAGCTTTCATGAACTTGCAATTTATGACGAACAGCTGGACACGCCGTTCCTTGTACATATAATCACACCGCCGAATTACGACGAGAACAAGGAATAT